>CANKTH010000024.1 GCA_947486185.1 Deltaproteobacteria bacterium | reverse complement strand
TCCGGGGCCGCCCCCGATTCGTCACCGACCGAAGGGTCGTGAGGCAACCGGATACCCATATCATACATTCAGGTCCAGACAATCCATCCTGGGCGTGCGAGATTCAGCGTGATGGAAACGGCTGGCTCGACACGGATCGCGAACGCGCTCACCTGGCAGGTGGGGGCACGGCACGATTTGGGCGTGGCGGAGCGGCTTATCGCGGGGGACGAGCCGGATGGGGTCTACGGGATCGCGGACGCGCGCATCGTCGACCACTTTCTGTGCTTCATCGACGATCTCGGCGTGGGCGGCGCGCTTCGGCGCCTGCGACCCGCCGGGGTGAAGCGGGAGACGATCCCCGCTGAGCTCTACATCCTCGTGTACTTTCTCCGGTGCCTTGCCCGCATTCCAAGCCAGGAGTCGCTCCCAGACCTGTTGTTTTCGGACACCGCGTTGATGTTCCGCCTCGGCTTCAACGCCCACCAGATCGAGCACGGCGTGACCCAACGGAGCGCCGCGCGCCGAAAGGGCCCTCGGCGGAATCTGCCGGTAGATCCTGAGGCTGTCACGGACAACGTGGTCAAGTTGGACCTCGGCGAGGTGAAGTGCTTCCTCCATGACGCGCTCCGGAAGCTGTGGGCGGTCCATCCGTCCGTGCCCGCCAAGGGGCTATACATCATCGATGGAAGCATGATCGAACCCGGGGAAAGCACGAAAGGCGCTGGCCGCACGAGCCGGTCGAAGACCGTCAAAACTACGGACGGAAACAAGACGGTCAACGAGGTGATCCTCGGCTTCAAAATGGTGTGGATGTGGTCGGCGGAGACGGGGCTTCCGGTGGCGGTGGCGATGGGCACGGCCGAGAAGGACGAGCGGGCGTTCGTCCGGGAGCTCGTGAACCAAGCGAAGGAGGTGCTGGCGGGCCGCGGAGAGATCGGCACTATCCTCCTTGATCATGGATTTTTGGACGGCCCCGGCCTGTACGAGCTCGACGCGGCGGGCATCCGATTCGTGATGCCCGCCCGTCACGACCTCAAGGTCTACGAGGAGGCGCGGCGCGCCGTGGTCAACGACGTCCCGACCCATGTGCGTCACCCGGGGAGCCGCACACGTCCAGTGCGCCGCCGCGTCGCGGGAGGTGGAGCGTTAAAGGTTGAGAATCGCACAATCGAGGCGGTGGGCGTGGAGCGCTGCACGACCTTCACGACCTTCGCGCCCGCGGCGGACGTCGACGATGGGGAGCATCGCCGACGCTTTCGTAAGGACTTCGCAGCGAAGCGGATCAACGCGGTCGTGCTGACACGGGAAGATGGAAGGGAGAAGGTGGATTTTGTACTTCTGACCAATGGCCCGGTGACGCGGCCGTTGGCCGTGGTGGACGACTACGACGAGCGCAGCCTGATCGAGAACCAGGGACATCGGGAGCTGAAACAGGCGTGGCACCTGGAGAAACCTCCTCGACGCACGGCTGCCGGGACCGAGATCCACATGAGCTTCGTCGTGCTCGCCTACGCGCTGACCCAGGGGTATCGGGCCTGGCTGGACGCGCAGGTGAAGGAGGACGACGCGGGCAGCCCCACCACGTTGGGACAGGCGGTTCGGCGTATCGCCGCGGAGAATCACGACAAGCTGCTCGTGTTCGTCGGCGACGTGTACGGGATCTACTTCACGAGCGAGGCCTTCATGCTGCTGGGCCGCAACGTGAAGCGCCCCAACCCCAAAGGAGCCCCCAACCTGGACGCGCTGATCGAGCGATTACGAGCGTCTACGCCGAAAGGTTGAGCCTCCCCGGGGGTATCCGGGGAGGCCACCCAACCCATCGACCTACCCCGCCAGCCGCCGGAGCATCGCCCCGACGCGACGGAGTTCGGCCTGCCGCGCCGCCGCCTCCGGGAGATCCACGAGGTCGAGGACCGCACACGCCTCGGCGGCGGAGCCGAGCGCGATCCGGAAGTGGTTCTTGGAAGCTGCTCCTTGGCGGGCGGAGCCTTCGGCGATGTTGAGGACCACGGACTGGGAGGCGCGAAGGGCCTGGTCGGCAAGATCGGCATGCCGGCTGGGGAAGCGGGTGGTGGACACCCAGCGGGCGATGGAGACCGCGAGGCGGTAGCAGTCGAGAGATTCGTGAGGAAAGCCGGTAGACATCGTGAGATCCGGAGGGCCGCCGGATGAACCGAGGACGGCGCCCTCGCCTCAGGCGGGCGCCGCCGCAAGGAATCCGGTGGACCGGAGGAGCGAGGCGGCACCGATGCGCGCGAAGACGCCGGCATCGGCGTCGGGGGTCACGTCGACCTCGACGGGCGACCTCGACGGGCGACCTCGACGGGTGACCTCGACGGGCGACCTCGACGGGCGACATCGATAACGAAAGGATCGAACTTGTTTTTCGATGTCGATGACGATGTCGATTCCCGATGTCGATTCCCGATGTCGCGACCGTAAATCGGCGTTCTACGGTGGAGCGCCCTATGTCGAGACGTCAGGTACGCTCGGTGCGCGCCTTGGGTCGTCCCGCAGATCGGGATAGGGCAAGGCGTAGCCCATGCGCCTCCTCCTCCTGTTCGCCGCCTTGTCGTTCGCCGAGCCTATGCCCGTAGGGGGGGCCAGGCGCGAGATGGGCGTGGTCAAGGCGTCGCGCGGTGAGCGCGTGGTGATCCCGGCAGGCAGCTTTCGCCGGGGCGGTAAGGCGCCGGACGAAGGCGCGGAGTCTACGCAGGCCGTCCCGGCGTTCACCCTGGATCGCCACGAGGTCACCGTCACGGAGTTCGAGGCTTTCGTTGCCGCGGGAGCGTACCAGAAGCCGGCGTTGTGGTCCTCCGAAGGCCAGGTGTGGCTCCGAGACCACCCGGCGGGCGCCGGGGCGGTCGTGCGCGCCGCGGACCGCGGCCCTGACCATCCGGTGGTCGCGGTGAGCTGGTATGAGGCCGACGCCTACTGTCGAGCCCGGGGGGGCGCCCTGCCGACCGAGGCGCAGTGGGAACGCGCCTGCCACCTGAATGGCGAGCGTTATCCTTGGGGAAACGAGGAGAACTTCGTCGCGAGCTGGTACGGGGGCGGTAAGGGTGGCCAGCTCGCGGCGGTGCTCACTACGTCTGCGCTCGAGTCGGACGCGTCCGTGCTGTCTGCCGAAGGGGTGATGCACCTCTCGGGGAATGTCTGGGAGTGGACGGCGGACCATTATGGGCCCTACGATCAGGACTCCCGCAGCTCGCCATGGCGAACGCTGCGCGGAGGCTCCTACACAAACCTGGCGTCCTACTGCACCTGCTCGCACCGCGAGCCGGCGATGCCGGAAGAAACCCGGCTTACCGTCGGCTTTCGCTGTGTGGGTCCGTGATGCTCCTACTGTGGCTGGCGTGCACCGGGAGTTCGGGGGTGGACGTCGTGCGGAGCGAGCGCGGGGGCCCGATGGTGAAGATCCCGGGCGGCACCGTACGTATCGGACCCCGGCAGACGCCGCCGGTGGCGGGGTTCGCGGCGCCAACGCCGGCGCAGGTCGCGCCGGGACAGGGATTGTCTTCGAACCACGGTCAGGGCGCATCCAATCCCGGCGCGCCGCCCGACTCGCCGCCCGACGGTGTTCACGCTCCTGCGAAGCCCCTCAATCCGCCGGGTAGCGCTCCACTCCCTCCCCGTGAGGCGAGTGGCCCCCCAGGAGGGGCGGCGGCTCCCGGGGTGCCTGGGGGTGGGGTTGGTGCGGGTGCCGCCCAGCCACTGCCGGATCTGGGCCTCCCTCCTGATCAACGGGCCGCGCCGCCAGTAGTGCCTCTCCCCACCGCTCCGCTGGGACCAACCCCGATGGGCTCGGGCGCCGAACGGATCATCGCCGAGGTCACCGCCTACCTGATCGACCTCACCGAGGTGACCCGGGCCGAATACAGCGCGTTCCTCGTGGACACCGGCTACCGGGCGCCCTTTGTCGATGAGCCCTGGGCTGAGGAGGACTGGAATTGGAGCGGCCCTGAGGGTTATCCCTCTGGCACCGCCGATCATCCGGTGACCATGGTGAGCTGGTTCGACGCGGCGGCCTACTGCTCCTGGGCCGGAAAACGACTTCCGACAGAGGCCGAGTGGCAGCTTGCCGTGCTGGGCTCGATCGAGCGTGATCAGTTGTTTCCTTGGGGGAACGAATACAAGGAGGGCGCGCACAATCACGGTTCGATCAACATGCCCTTTTACGATGACTCGGACGGCTATGCCCGCACTTCGCCGGTAGGTGCGTTTCCCGCCGGGGACAGCCCCTACGGATTGAAGGACGGATTTGGCAACGCCTGGGAGTGGGTCGCCGACCGTCGGGTCATGGACAAGAAGGAGTACTTGGGCACCCGCAAGGGGGACCGAATCGTGAATCCCCACACCGAAGGGCCCGGCCTCTACGCGGGGGTCCGGGGCGGCGCGTTCTTCTTCGACCTGCGGCCCAACCCCGGTGGCGAGTTCAACGGCTTTCTCAATGAACTACGCCGAAAATCGAGCGGATTTCGCTGCGCCAAGGACCTCGACTGAGCGGCGCATCATGAGGCACCAAACAGCTTTTTCAACCCGCTGGCGATGCGGCCGCCGAGGCTCGGCCCGCCGCCCTGCCGCACCGTGACCTCAAAATCCCCGCGGCCATAACCCCGTTCTTCATCGTACATATTTCGGACACAGACCGCGAAGTGTTGCGGGGCCGGCCCGCCGGCTGCGTCGAGCGTCTGCCCCGTGGCCGCGAGCGGAACCCGAATCTTCGACTGGCCCTTCAGGTCGAGGGAGAACTTCTTCACCTGGCCGCCGCCCTGCACCCAGGAGAGAGCGTCCGGTAGGAACACGTGGACAAGGTCGCCCGCTTCGTAAGGGTCCAGGAGGCTGATCACCAGATCGACCGAGTCACCCGGACTAAAGACAGTCGAGGCGCGCCCGTCCCGCTCCAACGTGACGTTGGCCCGCACCCCACGGTTGATCGCCGTATAATCTTCGACCAACAGCCGCTCGACCTGCACCTGAGCCGTGCCCTCCAGCACCTCGATTCGGCTCGCGGGTGTCGTCTGGGCAGCGGCGCCGAGACCCGTCATGTCAACGCCATCGAGGCGCACCCGGGTCTTGGATGGGTCCAACCCGGCGTTTCTCAAGGCGCTCAGGAGCGTCAGCGCCGCCACCGAGTCGAGGGTGGAGTACATGCTGCCGTTCTCGCGCAGCGCGCCGAGCACGGTGTTGGCGAGCTCGAAACCTCGGGAGAGGTCGGTGCCGCCGAGCTCGATCAGCGTGGCTGCCCCGAACGCGGTCTCCGCTCGGATCATCGCCGGATTCTTGTGCCAGGTCTCGGTGGTGAGGCTGGGGAGCTCAAACTTCAGGATCGCCTTCATCTCCTTCTCCCAGGGCTCGACCCGTTCCCGAATGTAGGTGGCCATCCGCTGGCGATCCTCGGTGAACTTGGAGAATCGCCCGTAGGCCTCCCGCGCGCTTCGGGGCGCGCTCGGCGCGAGCGAGATCTTGTGGGCCGCCGCCGCATCCCGCGCCATCGTGAGGCACGTGTCGAGGCCCAGCTTGAGCTCATTGTCCAAGTCAAAGGCGTACAACATCTCCATCTGCAGCAGGTTGAGAGTCGCACCGGGCGAGTAGCAGAACACCTCCTCGGGGTAGTCCGGCCAGCCCTTGAAGCCGCGCCCGCGCAGCCACATCCGCTCTTCTCGCTGGATGGTGGCCCGGATGTGGGCAGAGGCCGCGCGCCGATCGTTCTCGGACTTCGCGGTGATGTATGCGGCGGCGGCGGCGAGCATGACCGCGCTGGTCTGCTCGCAACAACCATGCTCATAACTCCGTAAGCCGCCGATCATCCGATCGAAGGTCTTGTCGAGGCTGGGCAGGATCCGGAGCGCGAGCACGTCGCCCACGGCCGACAGCTGCTCCCCGGCCGAGACGAGCCGCACTGCGCGCTGGAGCCAGACGAGCTTCCCGGGTTCATCGACCCTGCCTACGCTACGATCCACCTGATCGTGGGCCCGGACCTCCGCCACCCACGCTCCCGCGGCGGCGGCAAAGCTCAGGATCGCCCCTGGCGCACTCACGAACGCCGTCTCGGTTGGCGCGCCTGGTCCACGTAGTAGCACGGCTTTTTCGTCGTGGTACACGGTAACGAGCGCGCTTCCCTCCGCCACTCGGACGATGAGCCGGCCGTCGGCATGATCGCCGCGGGCGACGAAGCGTGGCAGCGTCAGCTCGCCAAACACAGGCTTGGTGACCAGGATCTCGGCGTGCGTCGACGCCCAGTCGCCCGCCGAAGCGACGAAACAGTCCACCGCGATGGTGCCCATGCTGTCGCCCAACTGAACGGGGATCGTCGCCTCGCCCGCGGCGTCCAGCTCGACTCGGGTCGCGAGCATCACGTCCGGGAAGCTCTCGCGACTCGGGCCGGTCGGCGGGCCGGGCGCGGCGTCGGCGGCGGGCGGGGGGCCCTCAGAGGGCGGGGTCGCCGAAGCGGGACGCGCGATCACGGGGGAGGCGCTCTTTGGCGCGAAGCCCGCGCCACCGGAACGGGCGGGCCCTCGGGGCGCGGGGGCCGGCAAGGGGATATTCCCCTCGAAAACGCCGGCTCCCCTTGCCATCTGGGGCGGCATCGGCGGAGGGGGGGGCGGGGGCTGGATGTACCGGAGCACCCGGGTGGACGGCTTCGCCGGCCAGGTGCCCTCGAGCTGTCGCCGCCAGGAGGCCGCGGTGGTCGATAGCGCGGTGTCTACGTTCTGGAGTCGCTGGTCCCGCACCACCACCAGGGCGCTGGCCGCCGGGGGCCCGCGCACGCCCACCACGATCTGTTCGCCTGGACCTGCACTTTCAGGCAGCTCAAGGGCCGCGACCACCCGGGGCGCGCTGAGGCGTATCGCGCGGCCCTCCCAGGCGTCCCCGAGCGCGAAGACGCCGACAAGCAGCACGTTCCACGCCGCGTCCTGACCAAGCGGCATCCGATAGCCCGCCTCCAGCGTCGCGCCGCGTTGCACGGTGAGCGCGCCGTCCGGGGTGACCTGCACCACACACCACGCGTCGGTGTCGGCCCGAAAGCGGAGCATCGGACCCGCATCACCGCGCTGGATCTCCACCGGCGCCGCCTCCCGGCGACCGGCGTCACCGACGAAGAGGCCGCGGTTGGCTTCGGCTCCGGCAAAGGAGACGAGGCGCGCGACCTGGACCTGATTCCAGGCGGAGAGGACCAGCTCCTCGCGGTCGGACTGGCGCGAGCCCGGCAGCGGCATCGACGCCGTCTTCAGCGCGTCCCCCAGGACCTGGGCGTTGATGCTGAACGGCCCGGCGCCTTCGAGCGCGAAGGCCCCGCTGACGGTGCCGTCCGCGTCGGCGGACAGCGTGAGGCTGCCTCGAGCGGCTGGCGGCCAGGCGGCCAGATCCATCAACGTGAGGCTCACCATCCCGACCAGAGGCGCCCCATAGGTCTGGAGTTGGGCATGGAATTGGAGTCGCTCCTTGCCCGACGAACCTGAGATCTCGGTGTGTTTGAGCGTCGCGGTGAGGGGTGCCAGCTTGTACGCGGCGACGATGAAGGTACTGGCGCTCTCGTCGAGCCGGACCTCGTAGCCACCCGCGACGGGATCGCGGAGCTGATAGATCCCAAGCCCGTTTTTGTCGAGTTCGACCGTGGGGGTGGCGACCTTTTCGCCGTTGAGCAGCAGCACGAGGCTGGCCGAGCGGAGCCCCGGCGCGTGTACCGCGATGTGTACGGTGTCGTCGCCTTCCCGGTAGAGCATCTTGTCGGAGAAGACGGCGCGAATCGGGGGGAGTTTGGGGGGCGTCGGCCGAACCAAGACGGGCACCTGGCGACAGAAGGTGCCCGGCACGCCCAGGAAGACCACCGAGGGCTCAGGTTCGCCGGCCGATCCGGGGTTGAACACGAAGTGCTTTCCCACGAGCCAGGGCGCGAGCGCAGGTTGATATTGCCCACTCAAGGTGCCGTATGCTGTGTCGATGCTGAACATCGGGGCTCCGCTCGGGCCTCGCTTAGCCCGGATCCCCACGGCCGACGCGCGGATGTGCAGAAAAAGCCCGACGGGGTGGCGCCGGCGCCGGACCCTGTTGTAGAAGGTCGGAGTGAGCAACCCCACAGCGCTGCTGACCTCCTTGCCGCCCCCCGCCATTCGCGCAATGTTGGCGCCGTGGATCGCCGGACATCTCGCTGATCCAGCGTTGGAGGTCGCGGCGACCCGCGTCGTCGAAGAGGCGGTCCTGCCTTTCGATGATGATGCCCTCGATCGCCTCCGAGGCGCCCTCCTGTCAGCTGGCACGGAGTGGGCCTTCTATGCCGCTGATCCGGTAGCGCGGGCGATCAGTCGCGCCTTCATGCCGCTCGTCGCCCGGCCCGCGACGGTAGTAGGGCTGGACCGGCTGGACCGGTTCATCCACGAGGGAAGTCGCCGAAAATTGGTGGTCTGTAACCACCTCTCCTACACGGACACCCAGGTCACCGACTCGGTGCTCACCGCGGCGGGCCGTGCGGGCATCGCGGATCGCCTCGTGGCGGTCGCCGGTCCCAAGGTCTACACCGATCCCTGGCGGCGGATGGCCGCCGTGGCCCTCAACACCCGCAAGGTCGCCCAATCGACGCAGGTCGCCTCCGAGCAAGCGCCGCTGTCGCCGCGTGATCTGGCGCGGCTCGCCCTCGAGGCGCTGGAGGACCTGATCGCGAGGATGGACGACGGCGCCATCGTGCTGCTCTACGCCGAGGGCACGCGGTCCCCGGACGGGAGGCTCCAACCCTTCTTGCGCGCGGTGCAGCGTTACCTGGCGCTGTCGGACCTCACGGTGCTGCCGATGTGTCAAACCGGGACGGAGCGGGTGTTTCCGCGCGAACAGCGCCAGATGTTCCGCGCCCCCGTCGAGCTTCGGTTTGGAGAGCCCTTCTATGCCGAACACTTCCCGGGCAAGGGCGCGGCGCTCAGTGAGGCATGGGGACGCGTAGCCGGTTTGCTGCCCGAGGCCTACCAGCCCCAGGCGGGGCTGGAGGCGCTCCTGTAGGGGGCTGCACGGCGCCGGAGGGCGGGAATTCCGCGAATCCCGCTCCGCTGGGCGCTTCTACAAACAGGTCTGGGTCAGCGGGGTCGTGCTCTGCGTGCAGGTGAACCAGTCGAGGGAGCACGAGGTGACCCAGTCCGACGTGGTGCCGCAGCCAGGCGTTCCCGAGAGCCAACCCTGGGTTCCGCTGCTCAAGAGTGAGCAATCCCAGCCACAGTCGTGGCTGACCGTGTAGTACTTGGACTCCACGCCGTCACAGTTCCAATCGAAGGAGCCGTCGCCGCGCTGGCTCGACTGGTAGAAGGTCTGCGCGGGGCTCGCGCTGGAGTTGTAGTCGTAACAATCAGAGTTGTACGACGCGGTGTAGTAGCCGTCGGGCGCGCAGAGGCAAGAGCCTGACGCGCTGGCGCTCCCGTAGCCGTCGCCGTCATAATCGTAGTAGTAGGTGTAACATCCGGTGGCGCCTTCGTCGTCGGCGCTGCCACTGCAGTCGTTGTCGTAGCCGTCGCACACCTCGGTCGCGCTGGGGGCGATGGTGATGTCAGTGTCGTTACAGTCACCGGCGACCTCGCTGAACCCATCGCCATCGTCATCGTAGACGGTGGTTCCTTCGTCGACCAACACATCGCAGTCGTTGTCGTGGCTGTCCTCCACCTCGGCGGCCAAAGGGTAGGTCGCAGCGTAGGCGTCGTCGCAGTCGCCCTCGATCTCGGTGTAGCCGTCACCATCGTCGTCAGAGCACTGGGTGTCCTCGTCGATCACGAAGTCGCAGTCGTTGTCTCGGCCGTCGCAGGACTCCACCGCGCCAAGATAGGTGTACGGGTCGGTGTCGTCACAGTCGCCGTCGAGCTCGCGCTGACCGTCGAAGTCGTCGTCGTAGTTCACGGTCTCTTCGTCAGTGACCCCGTCGCAGTCGTCGTCGAAGCTGTTGTACAGCTCCTCGGCCGCCGGGTACGCTGCGAGGTTGTTGTCGTCGCAGTCGCCCTGATCTTCGTTGAATCCGTCCCCGTCGTCGTCACGTGTGCGCACCGAGAGGATCGGGAAGACCACTTCTTCGTACGCCGCGAGCCCGGAGCTGTCTTCGACCGTGAACGTGAGGCGGTGATCGTCCACGAGGGGTATCGTCGCCCTGCACTTCCCGAGCCCCGCGGCGTCGGCGGTGCCGGTGCACACCGGCTCGGCGAGTTTGTCGGAGGTGACCGTGAAGGACAGCGCGCTTATGCGGTCCTGGTTGTCGAAGAGCTGGGCCGAGAACTCGAACTCCTCATCTTCAAAGGCGTACTCTCCCCCGATCGGGTGGACCACCGAAATCTCCGGCGCGTCCGGCACATCGGTGATGGTGACGCTGATCCGGTGCTCGGCGTACTCGTCGTCCTTGTCGGTGGCCGCCAGGATGATGGTGTGGGTGCCCACGGTGAGCGCGCCGCTCGTGTAGGTCACCACGCCGTCGCTGTCGGCGACGGAGTCGGTGGAGAGCTGACCGTCGAGGTCGCTCGACCACATGATCTCGAGCTTGTGGGGCTCGGTGGTGTCGTCGCTCACGTTGCCGAGAAAGGTGATCGCGTCGGACTCTGGTAACGCCTGACCGTCGATCGGATCGACGATCTTGACGGCGGGCGCCTGATTGTACTTCGCAAACGTCGTGTCTCCCGCGCAACCCGCCAACACCAACCAGACGACCAACCGCATCGAGCCTCCTGCCCTCCCGCCAGGATACCAGCGTTCGGCCGGGAGTCAAAGCTCATGTACCTCTGCGCCGCGGTCCAGCTTCGGAGCACCGACGACATCGTGTCCAACTTCGAGCGGGCCGAAGGCTGGATTCGTCGAGCCGCCCTCGCGGGCGCCCGGCTCGTCACCACCCCGGAAAACACCACCTTCCTGGGTCCCGCGGCGTCCAAGCTTCGTGTCGCCGAGCCGGTCGATGGCCCGCTACACCGGCGCTATGCGGCATTGGCCGCCGAGCTTGGCATCTTCCTCGTCGTAGGGTCAGTAGCCGAGCGCGCCGAGGTGGCTGACCGTTGTTACAACACCTCCTTGCTGTTCGGGCCTGAGGGCGCACTCTGGGGGAGCTACCGTAAGCTCCACCTTTTTGACATCGACCTGCCCGACGGCCCGCGCTTCGTGGAGTCGGCCACCATCCTGCCGGGGGACGAGGCGGTCGTGGTGGACACCCCTCTGGGGCGGATTGGGCTATCTATATGTTATGACCTACGTTTTCCTGAGTTGTACCGTGCGCTCGTCGCGCGCGGCGCCGAAATCGTCACGGTACCGAGCGCCTTCACGCAGAAAACCGGCCGCGATCACTGGCATGTGCTGCTCCGGGCCCGCGCAATCGAGACGCAGTGTTTCGTGATCGCGCCCGCCCAGGAGGGCCGGCATGACCCGGCGGGGCTGAGGGATTCCTACGGGCATAGCTTGATCATCGACCCGTGGGGCACCGTGCTTGCTGAGTGTGGGGAGGGCGAGGGCGTCGCGCTTGCATTGGTGGATCGTGCGCGTCTCGCCGATGTGCGCCGTGCAATGCCGGTCATGGACCATCGTCGTTTTGGCTCTCCCAACCTCTTGCGGTCGGGCACATCCGGTCCGCCTGCGTCCCGGGATAGACTGTGATCGGACGAGGTCCCGATGCGCCACCCGCTCTTGTTGACGATGCTCCTTGTGCCGCCGCTCCTGCTGCCGCTGCCTGCCCACGCGGGCTCACGTTGGCTACAGAACGACAGCTACAACGAGGGCGATGAAGCCGGATTCCAGGGAGGATTCATCCTCGGGGAGTGCTGGGGATCGGTGTACGAGCCGAACGAAGACGAGTACCCCTTCAGCGTGGAGCGCCTCCGCCTGTTGATCGGAGGCAGCACGTCGCAGCAGATCTTCACCGTCAACGTCTACTCGCTCTCCGGTACGGATCTCGGGGACGCCAACCTGCTCGGCAGCGAAGGTGTCGCCTTCACCGGCTCGGATCAGGCGTGGCAAGAGCTCGTCGTCCCTGATCTCGAACTCTATCTCCCGCAGATCGAGTCGGGAAACCTTGGGGTCGCCCTGTGTTTCGAGGAGCACAGCGGCTACCCCGGCCCCGCCCGTGACATCGACGGGGTCAACGGCTCGCTCAACTACATCCGGACGGACATCGGCAGCGGCACCGACTGGTACTCCAACTCTGTGATCGGCGTGCAGGGAGACTGGATCATGCGCGCCTGTATCGAAGGCTCCTCGGTGGGCGACGAGGGCTGTACGGAGGGGGACGCGGACGTAGACGGCGATAGTGACGGCGACAGCGACGGTGACAGCGATAGTGACAGCGACACCGACGCAGGAGACCTGGGGCTCTTCGCGATTTCGCCCAACACCGCGCCGGCGGGCGAGGCGGTGAGCGTGATCCTGGCGGGCAGCGGCTTCGTCGACGGGGTGGAGGCGCGTATCGGGGGTATCTCGCTCGTGGGAGTTCAGGTACTTTCAAGTACCCAGATCTCCGGACGAACGCCCTCGGCGCTCCCGGACGGCCTCCACGACGTCGAGGTGGTCAACGGGAGCACCTCCGCCTACCTCCCGGGCGCGTTCACGGTGGAGGGGGGCTGCGGCTGCGGCCTGGTCCGGTCAGGGGCCGGCCTGAGCTGGGCGCTTGGCGCCGGTTGGCTGCTTGTTCGTCGTCGACGCCGATTCGACGAGAGCGAGTAGGGGCGCCTGGCCTCGGGTGGCGGTGTCGTGGGTGCTGGGGTACGGTGTCTTCCGGATCGGAGACCGGACGGTGTCAGCATGGTCGCCCCGCTCGCTAAGCACAATCGCGATATCTGTGGGGCCAGGCTGGCGACTCCAGCGAAGTCCTGTGGCTGCTGGTGGCGGCCTCTACCCAGGGCCGCGTCTGTCTTCACCCCTAGCCGCAGCAGGCTACTCCCGATGCTGACACGTGAAGCCCCCTCTCCCAGCCGGCAGGCGCGCGCGCTCCGTCGCGATGGGCGTCCGCGAGGCGGCGAGTGGGGCGGCAGCCGGGTCCGGCACGTTGGTGCGGGATGAACAGCCCGCGGGTGCTCATTGTCGACGACAGTCAACGTTCGCGCGAGCGTCTGGTCCAGATCGCGCGTTCGATCGGCTGCGTGGTCACGGTCGCGGGGGACGGTGAGGCGGGGCTCGACGCGTGCCGCGCCGAGTCGTTCAACCTGATCCTGCTCGACGTACATTTGCCCGTGCTGGATGCGTTCGGCTTCCTTCCTGCGCTTCGTAAGCTCCCTGGCTTCAACGACGTGCCCGTGATCGTGGTGACCTCCGATCCCTCGCGGCACACCCGCATTCGGCTCTTGGAGGCCGGGGCCGACGATTTCATGCTGAAGCCGGTCGATCCGGCGGAGACCGAGCACCGCCTCCGAAGGCTCCTGGTGAAGTCTGAGCTCGTACAGAGCCTGGACCAGGTCACCTCCGAGCTCCTCGCCGCTCGGGAAGAGCTGACGGTGCGAAACGCAGAGCTGGAGCGGCTCACTCTCGGCCTGGTCACGGCGTTAGAAGGCGCGAACGTGCTCAACGACACCGACACCGGCAACCACATTCGCCGCGTGCGCTCGTACGCGTCGCTGCTCGCACGAGCCCAGGGGAGCGAGCCGGCGGGGGCCGACCAGATCTTCCGTTATGCCGGACTGCACGATGTCGGAAAAGTCGGCATCCGCGACGCTATCCTGAAGAAGCCCGGCAGGCTCACTGCCGCGGAGTTCGAGGAGATGAAGGGGCACACGGTGATCGGCGCCGACCTCCTCCGCGCTGCCCGGTTGCCGACCGTTGCGGTCAACATCGCGTTGGGCCACCATGAACGCTGGGATGGCTCAGGCTACCCCTGCGGGCTCGCCGGGGAGGCGATCCCGTTGGAGGCGCGGATCGTCGCGATCGTGGACGTATTCGACGCGCTTGTGAACAGGCGCTGTTACAAAGGCCCGCTTGAAGTTGAAGAATCCGTCCGGATGCTGCGGGACGCGGCCGGGTCGCAGTTTGATCCCCGCCTCGTCGTGCACTTTTGTGAGGAGATGCCAGCCGTGCTCGCAATTCGTGCTGAATATAGCGACGAACCGCTGGATCTCGCCGGTTGGGGCTGACGCTTGACCGACCTCACTCAGGCTAACGCCGGGGACCGTATCGGGAGTTGGGAGCTCGTACGTGTGCTCGGTCGTGGTCAGTTTGGCGTCACCTGGCGCGTGGTCGGGCCCGGAGGCCAACCTGCGGCGTTGAAGCTCCTTGCGGGCCCGCCGGGCGAGGAGTTGCGGGCATTGGCGCGGGTGGCACATCCCGCGGTCGTGGCCTTCCTGGACGCGGGCGCGGTGCCGGGGCCCTACCTGGTCATGGAGCTGGCCGAGGGGCGGCCGCTCCGGGAGTATATCCGTGGTCGCGGCGTGGCCGAACGACAGGCCTGCGGAGTGGCCTCGGTGATCCTCGATGCGCTGGCGGCGATCCACGACGCAGGCGTAGCACACGGGGACGTCAAGCCCGAAAATGTGGTGATTGACCCTACACGTCCCGCGCGACTCTGGGTGGTGGATTTCGGCCTCGCGGTCGCTTCCGCGACCGGCAACTCGGGCGGCACTCTGGCGTATGCGGCCCCGGAACGTAGCGCGGGCGGGGGAGCATCTGCGGCGGCGGACGTGTATGCCGCGGCGTTGATCCTGTGGGAGATGCTCCACGGCTCGTTACCCTGGTCCGGATTGGGGGCGGCCGAGGCGATCCTGCAGCGCCGCCGGGAAGCGCCGATTGCCGAGCGCGGGGAGCCATGGCTGCGGGCCGTACTTCAACGATGCCTTTCGCCCGATCCTTCGCTGAGGCCGAGCGCGGCCGAGGTCGCCGACACGCTCGCCGCGAATAGCTTCGTCGCACCCGAACCCGACGCGGCGTGGATCGCTGCCCGCGCGCGCTCGGTTTATCTGGCGCGCCCCGAAGCTACCCCCTATACGGAGGCCTGGCTGGACAGCGGTGGGGCGCTTGCGATCGTCGGCGCTGCCGGGCTAGGCGCTCGGCACGAGCTGGAGCACGTCGCGGTCGAGCTTCGGGCGCGTGGGCGGGTCGTGGTGCGGCTGACCCGCGGGACCACCCCCTGGGCGGCGGTGGAGACGGCGCTCGCTGCTCCCGCCCTGTCCGGCAGGCCAGCTACGTTGCCGGACGATGTCGAGCTGATCGAACGGGCGAACCGCGCGGCGGGGCGCTTCGTGGCCCGGATCGGCACGGACGCAGCGGCCGTGCTGGTGTGTGATGAGTTCGACGAGCTCGATCACGGCAGCAGGTTGTTCTTACAGGCGTGCGCCCAGCAGCGGGTGCCGGTGTTGCTTGCGGCCCACGAAGTGCCTTCGTGGGTCTCCCAGGTCGCGACGCTCAAGCCGATGGACGCTCCCGCGCTGGATGCGCTGGCGTTGGCGATCCTCGGCGGAGAGCGGCTCCCAGACGGCCTGCGGGACAAGCTGATGTGGGCGTCCGGCGGGGCGCCTGGGCCGGCGGTGGCGATGCTGGTTGCGGCCGTGTCGGAGGGAGCGTTGCTCCGGCGAGCTCGGCGTTGGCTGGTGGACGACGCGGCGATGGCGCGCCTATTGGCGAACGGCGCTTTTGCCAGCGCGCGGCTGTCGATCACGGAGGGGGCGCGGCGGGTCGGCGCCTTGCTGGCGGTTCTCGGTCGGCCTGAGCCGCTGGAGACGCTGAGCCGGCTCAGCGACGTGGATGTGGCCGCCAGCATCATGGAGCTGGTGTCCGGCGGCCTCGTGCGGGTAGAGGGCGGCGCGGCGCGCTGCGCGAGCCGTTCAGCCGCGAACGCCCTGGTTGAGGGCGCCGACGTCGTGGTCCTGCATCGGCTCGCGCTCAGCGCCCTGGGTCCGGGGGCGCGGCCCTCGCGGGTGGCCTACCATGCGGTTCACTGCGGGGACGCGGCTACGGCGGCCCGTGTGGCGATCGCTGCGGTCCAGGAGGCCCTGCAGCGTGATCCGGACGACGCCGCGCGCCTCGCCGAGGGGCTGTTCAGGCTTGCGCCCAGCCCGGAGCTCGCGGGCCTGCGGATGGACGTGCTCATCGCCGCGGGTCGGCACGACGACGCGCGCGCGCTCGGCGAGCAGGTGATGGCGCGTCCGGTGCTGGAAGCCGAGGATCTCCCGGTTGTCCTCGCGATGGTCCGCATTGTGCTCCAGCGGGGTTTGGAGATCTCGACCGCGGACCAGTGGTGCGCGCGGGCCCGCGCGGCCCTGGATACTGGAACGGCGCCTAGCTCGCTCGTGATCGAGGAGGCGCACTGCCACTACCTCGCGCGCCGATATGAGGCGTGTATCCGGGCTTCAAGTGAGATCGCGACGGTCGCCCCCGAGGGGCTCTCGGGTCCGGAGCTGGACCGCTGGCTGCGGGCCAGGGTGTTGTGGGCCCAGTCGTTAGAGGCGACCAACCGGCTGGATGATGGAATCACCGTGCTGGACACGGTCCCGTCCAAGGTCTGTGATGGGCGTGCGGCGGGGGCCGAGCTGCGCATCGCGCTCGGCAGGCTGTTCTGGATCGCGAGTCAGCTCAAACGTGCGGGCGTCGCCTATGCGGCCGCCGCGGAGGACGGCTCCAGCTTGACGGCGAACGTCAAGGCGCGCCTGTACAACAACCTCGGCAACGTCCGGTACCAGATGGGGGACCGTTCGGCGGCGTTGAAGGACTGGGAGCAGGCGCTGCTCTATTTCGAGCGGCTGGGCGCGGCCGAGGAGCAGGCCAGGGCCAACGTCAACCTCTGTGTCGGGTACCGGGACGTCGGTCGCCTTGATCGGGCGCGTCAGGCGGGCGAGGCGGCGGTGGCAGGCGCGAGGAGGACGGGGTCGGTGGACCTCGAGGCGATGGCCGTAGGCAACCTGGGCGACGTGTTCCTCGCGGCGGGCGACTGGGACGCCGCGGAGATCACCTTCGAGCGGGCCAAAAAGCTGGCAACAACCCATAATCTCGTCGGTGAGGCGGTGGAGACCGCGCGGCGCCTCGCCGAGGTCGCGGTCACGCGGCGGGCGCCCAACGCGCTCAGTCGTTGTCTCGTCGCGGAGGGCCTGGCTGCCCAACACAACGTCATGTTCGAGGTGAGCCGCGCACGCGCGTTACGCGCGGTGTGCCTCGCCCGGGAAGCGCAGGTGACGCGGATGACCGCCCTGGCCCAGCAGGCGCTCGATCCGCTTCGGGAGACCGGCGCCTCCGGTGAACTCAACGACGTTCGAGCGTGGATCATCGAAGCGTATCTGGAGTGCAACCAACGGGCCGAGGCCGCCGAGATGGCCCAGCGCGTGCTTGCCTACGCGGATGAGGTGGGCAACACGGCGCTTCGCGCCAAGGCGGTGGCGCTCCTCCGGCGGGCGCAGGTGCGGGAGGCGCACGAGGCGGCGGCCGCCGATGTACTGGATCTCGCGGTCGCGGTGGCGCGGGAGCGCGATCTTGACAAGCTCCTGGCAAAAACAGCGGATGTTGCTCGTGAGTTGCTGCAAGCGGAGCGTTGTTTCGTGCTCCTCCTCGACGATGGGGTGCCTGTCGTGCGGGCCTGCAGCCTCGCGAACGCGGCGCTGCCCGGAGCGCCGCCGACCAGCATCATCGAGCGCTCCCTGGCCACACAGCGAGAGGTCATCGCGCCCGATCTCGGCGAACGCGCGGATCTTCTCGCGAATGCAAGCGTGCGCGATATGGACCTGCGCTCGGCCTTGTGCCTGCCCCTGATCGACGGCGACGAGACGCTCGGCGCCCTCTACGTGGACAGCAGGCATTCGAGCCAGTCTCAGCTGAGCGTTCTTGGGCGGATGGGTCGGGCGCTCGCGGCCCTGGCTGCGGTCGCGGTGGTCGGCGCCCGCCACCTCAACGAAGCGCGGCAGCGCGCGGAGGTCGCGGCGGAGATTGCCCATGATCTTCGAGCGCCGCTGAGCGCGCTGACCATGACGGCGGATCTGCTGGTGACGCGCTCGCAGGACACCCAGATCAGCGCCCTGGTGAAGGAGCTGCGCGAGGAGGCGGAGGTCGCCACGGATCTGGTGTCGCGCCTTGACTGGACGCGCGAGCAGGGCGCGCGGCCCGTCGAGCTTGCTGCCGTGTGTGCGGCGGCGTGTACCACCTTTCGCCGTGCTGCCGCGACCCGGGGCGTGACGATCGTCCTGGAGCGGGATTCCGAGTTCTGGGTGCGGGGCGACGCGGGTGAGCTCCGGCGCGCGATCGCCAACCTGGTGGGGAATGCGGTGAAGTACTCGCCGTCACCGGGCATGGTTACGGTGGAGCTCAGCCAGAGTGGTGGGTTTGTCCGGGTGGTGGTGCGCGACCAGGGGATCGGCGTGGACCCCGAGCACCTGGATCAGATCTTTGAGCGTGGGGCGCAGGCGCCGGGCGCCTTGCCGGGTTCGGGGCTTGGATTGGCGATCACCCGCGGCATCGCGCGGAGCCACGGCGGGACCGTCAGCGCGGCGCGTAGGCGTGGCGGCGGCAGCGTGTTCACGCTGAGCTTACCGCCGGCGCCGGATCCCGGGCCCGGCTGATGTTGCGTCGGGGGATGCTCCGGGCTCAGCCGATGTCGGATCGTGACCAGACGATCCTGATCTATCGCAAAGAGGTGCTCCTGATCGCCGCCCGGCTCGCCTCACGGATGCCGTCTTGTGTCGAGAAAGAGGATCTGGTCGGGGTGGGGACGCTGGGGCTGATCGACGCGATCAACCGCTTTGATCCCAGTCGGGGCGTGAGCTTCAAGACCTACGCGGAGATCCGTATCCGAGGGGCGATGCTCGACTCCTTGCGCGACGATGAGTGGGCCCCGGTGGCCGTGCGCCGGAAGGCGACCGAGCAGGAAGAGGTGCGGGACCGCCTCATCGCGCGCCTGGGCCGTGAACCCACACACGAAGAGCTGGCGAGGGGCCTTGCGCTCTCGGCCAAGGAGTTCGAACATCGACGGACGGAGGCGGAGATCTACAGTCTGATCTCCTTCGCGCCGGGCGCGTCCTACTCCGATGAGCCGGCGGTCGCCGACAACACCCTCGTGGAGCGGCAGCTCGAGCGTGAACGACATGAACGGGTGCGAACCGCGATCGTGACGCTCCCGGAGCGGGAGAGGGAGATCATCGAGGCCCACTACGGCCAGGGGCGCTCGCTCCGCGAGATCGGGGCGGATCTCGGACTCGCGGACGGCCGCGTGAGCCAGATCCACATGCAGGCGATCCGGCGCTTGCGCCGTCTGCTTCAAGGCCAAGGGTTGACCACGTGAATCCCGAAGGAGCTGCCCGCATGCTTCCAGAGCTTGTGCTTCCTTGTGCGGCGACGATCGTGTCGGTGTCGCCCAGTCGGCCCGTGCAGCTCGTCGCGCGCTGCATGGCGCAGGCCAACGATAAACTTACCTTGGAGCTTGATGAAGCCGCGAGTTTCCGGGAGGGTGAGCTGGTGGTCCTCGAGCTGGGCGCGCCTCCCGTGCGGGCGTTGGTCGTGGTCTCGCCGCGTACGTCCCGTCAGTGGGACGTCCAGGTGCGTTGGGTGCCGCGGCAGGACCCCCGGGAGTTTCCCAGGGTGAATGGGGGTGTTGGCCTGATGTATCACGTGCTGGACCGGCTCGACCCCCTCCGCGCGGCCGAAGCGTGGCTCGCGGGCGGCGCTGCCGATGGCCAAGAGGTCGAGCCTGATCCCTACATGAACTTCAGCGCCAGCGGACTGGCGTTTGACGATGGTCCCACCTGCGCTGAGCACGAGCTGCTCGGCTTGCGGCTCGCGCTCCCCGGGCAGGAGACGGTCTGGCGCGGTGTCGCCCTGGTGGTGCGGGTCGCGGAGATCCCGCCTGATCAGCAGGACGAGGTCACCGAGGCGACCCATCGGGTGGCGGTGGAGTTCACCGATCTCCCTACGCCGGCGCGGAACGCGCTCGCCGCCCACGCTGAGAGGATCCGAGAGGCCGCGATTTCCCAGGGATGAAGGCGGGTGTTGGGGAGGGCCTCTGCTACTCCACCCGCCAACTGTCCTCGCCGGCCGCCTCGTCGCCTTGCGCCGAGTCCTCAGGGAGCGCGGCGTCCGTGCTACCCAGCTCCGCGGTGCCTTCTTCCTCCGAGCCCTGCGCCAAGGCGACCGTGACTCCGTCCTCCAGCGATGCCGCGGTGGCACCCGCCGGGATGCCGAGCGCGCCGCTCGCGACCAACGCATCCGCGACCCCCGCGCCGGAGCTCGTCAGCTCGCCGCCCGACGCGATGCGCGCGCCGATGTGGGTGTCGAGCAGGCTCACCCCGAGCGGACTCGACGACAGGCCCGAGCCGTCCAGGCCGTTGATGACCGGCACGCCGTCGAGGCCGAGGTTGCAGCAACCGGAGGTCCGGCCGGAAAGAACCAGGTCCCAGGCGGAGAAGCCGAGGGGGCTGGACGAGAGGCCGGAGCCCTCGAAGGTGGCGAGCCGGAGGCCGAAGAGGCCAAGCGGGCTGGAGGAGAGACCGGAGCCGTCGAGGGTGAGCACACGGATGGGCAAGATGCCGAGCGGGCTGGAGGAGAGGCCGGTCCCGTCGAGATCGAGGTTGATGTTTGAGATCGAGGCAAATCCCAGGGCCGCGGGATTGAAGACCACGCCGAGCGGGCTCGACGAGAGCCCCTGCCCGAGGTTCATCACCGTGTAGGCGTCGGCGACGTCGCCGAACACGGGGTCAGTGGTGCCCGCAGACCAACGGAGGGCCAGCACGCTCTGAGCGGCATCCGGGGTCGCTGCGAGGGCCGCAGCCAGCACTTCGAGGCTATCGGAGAGGAAGAAGGCGGAGGTCGGGCTCTGGGCCAGGCCGTCGGCGTCGATCACCAGCGGGACGCTGGCAGCCACCGCGATCGGCTGAGGCACGCCGAGTACGACCGAGGCGACGTCCGGGGCGACCACCCGGCACGTCCCGTCGCTGCCGGTCACGCACGAGCGCCTGGAGCTGGAGGTCCCGGAGAACGGGACGTATACCGTGACGTTTGCGGCGGGGCTGCCGAGCTCATCGACCACGGTCACCGAGGCGGCCGGTCGCACCGTGTCACCGTCGCCCGCGAGAAGGGCCGGCAGGATCGCGGCGCTGTAACGATGCGCGGGGGTGAGCGAGGCGGGATCCGCCTGGACCAGGGTGAGCGCTTCGGCCACGGAGAGCGAGCCGGCGCCGTAGCCGCTGGTCCAATTCTGGCCCGGGAGGCTGCCGGCCGAGAGGTGGAGGGCCGGGCGCACCTGCTCGGGGCTCGCGCCCGCGGCGAGGAGCTGAATGACCGCGCCCGATACCACCGCGGCGGCCTGGCTGGTGCCGGCGTAAAACCAGTAGCCGACCTCACTGGGGTCGCCGGGCTGGATGGTCTCGGCGAGGATGCCGTCGCGCTGCCCGTCACGATTCCGGTCGAGTGACATCGACCCGCCGGTCGCGACCAGGTCAACGCCGAGGGAGCGGTTGCTGTAGGCGGCCACGCCGAGCTGCTCGTTGGAGTCCTTGAGCGTCGCGGCGCCGACGCCGAGGACCAGCGGGCTCGCGGCGGGCCAGGACTCTTCGTTCAAGCCCTGGTTCCCGGTGGCGGCGATCAGGATGGCGTCAGCGTTCCACGCGTCGACCAGCGCATCGCTGAGCGCGCCCGACAGTACGTAGCCGCTCCGGAAGCTGAGGCTCATGTTGATGACGTCGGCCCCGTTGTCGACCGCGAAGTAGATGCCTTCTACGAGGTCAAGCTCGGTTCCGGTTGCCGCGGAGTCGAGCACCTTGACCGGCATCAGGCCGACGCCCGGCGCCACCCCGCTGATCTGGCCGACGACGCTCGAGTCGTTGGCCGAGGCGATGATGCTGGCGATGTGGGTGCCGTGCTGGTGGTCGTCGTTGGCATGGGCGTCGCCGTTGACGAAGTCCCAGCCCGGGATGATCGGCGAAGCGCTCAAAGAAGGCGCACGAACGTAGCTGTGCTGGCCGTCGTTGTGGTCCTCGAAGGCGACGCCCGTGTCGAGCACCGCGACGACCCAGGAGCTATAGTCCGTGGTGGAGGTAGAAGCCGGAAGATCGGAGCTGGCGCGCCACCACTGGTAGTCCGCGGGGCTCATGGGTGCCGTGGAGCCCTCGCTCGCCGCGAAGACGACCGCGTTGAGCCCGACGTCGGCCACCCGCGCATCCCGTTGGAGTCGGGTCATCACCCGGTCGAGCTCTGTGCCGGAGGGGAGCGCGATGGCGCCATAGCCGCTGGCGCCGACCTGCCGAAGCACCGTGCCGCCGAAGGAGGCGGCGATCTGCTCGAGCGAAACGCCGGCCTCGGGCGCGACCACCACCTGATCTTCACGCCAGACGCCCGGGCTCTGGGCACGGATCGCGGCGGAAGGGCGCGCGAATGCGTCGGCAGAGCGGGGGCCGCGGCTACCGCGGGCAGCGGGACCGCCCCGCTCGGCCGGCGCGAGCCCGGGCGCGGCCGAGTGGGCATGGGGAGCCCCATCCACCCCGATGCCCAGCAGCAACGCCACGACCACGGTGGTCGTGGAGCCGAGGCGGCGGCTTCGGGTACGTGGGTCGTGCATCGATGCCTCCCGTCGACCTCCTTTTCGGAAAATCCAGCGTGAGGGATCGCGATTTTTTTGACGAAAAATCAGCAAGCGGGAGCTCCGCGGGCCCCCGCGGAGGGAGTCGGGAGCTTCTTCGCTGCTATTGCCGAGGCCCGATCGCGGAGAGAATCTCCCCCGGCCTCGGGGTGGGCCGTGGCGTGCGAGGCCACGGCTCCGTGGCACGCTCGCGTCCGTGGACCGCGCTGGCTGCGCCGCGGGTTAGCGGCGCCGGGATGTCTGGTCTGCCATGTCTGGTCTGACGCTGTTGCTGTGGCTGGGTCTGGCCGTCGCCGCCGAGGTCGATGATGGCTACAGCCAGCTCGCGTCCGGCCAAAAAGACACGGCACGAGAGCTCTTTTTGAAAGCTCGGCGAGATGAGGTCCAGGCACCGATGGCCAACCGCGGGCTCGCGCTGCTCGCGGCGGGAGGCGATGCCAAGGCTGAGAGTGCACTTGCATCCTCCAAAAAGGACCCTGCGGCTCGGGCGGGTCAGGGCTGGCTTGCGCTCACGCGGGCCCTCGACCAGAGCCCGCCGGACGCCGCGCTGCTCGACGAGGCGAGGATGGCGTTCGCCGAGGCGACGGTCGCGGACGCCGATATGGCGCTCGCCTGGTACGGCCTGGCGGAGGTCTACGTCAGCCTTGGGGACGATCCGTCGGCCGTACGCCCACTCGCGACGGCGCGCCGGCTTGACCCCGCGATGCCGCTCGCCGTCCAGGCAGAAAAGAAGCTCCGCAGCCGCTACCTGGCCGTGATCGTCGCCGCCGCCAGCGCCGGCTCCCTCGCCGGTCCACCGATGATGCCCCTCGATCCTGCGCTCCACGATGATCTGCAGCGCTGGATCGACGACGCGGTACGGCGATCTGCGGCGGAAGACGCGGAGAAGGCGCTGGTGGAGTTCGGGCGCCTCGCTACGTGGTTGAAGTCGCAGGGAGACCTGTGCGGGCCGGCCCTTCTGCAGGTCGCTGCAGGACGTGTCGGTCTTCGGCTTGATCTTCGGCCTGATCTGGTGAGTGCGCTGGACGTCGGGCTCAACGAGGTGTCGGCCTGCGCGGACGCACCGAAAAGAAAAGCCCAGGCACAGCTCGCGCGCGCGGAGTTGAATCTGATTCGGGGCGAGCCCTTGTCAGCCGCGGAACTGGCGACTTCGGCTCGGACCGGGGCGGCGGCCGCGCGTTACGCCGGCCTCGAAGCGGACGCCACCCTGCTCCTTGTCCGGGCGTTGCTCGCCTCGGACAAAGTGAAAGAGGCCGAAGCGATCTTCAAGGCGCTCCCGCCCCAGACCGGAGGGGATCGGCGTGATGGCCACGCCCGGCTCGTACGGTCGGCGTTGGGCCGCGCCACCGGCGCGCCGACCCCCGGTGCGGCGACGGCGGACCTGTTCGAAAAGCTCGGGGATGACCTCGGGCTCGCAGAGGCCTTGATTGAAGACGCGGCCTCCCAGATATCGGTAGGAGACGCGGGGAAGGCGCTTCCACTGCTGCAGAACGCCAGCCACATCGGGCGCGACACCGGCTCGATCGTGTTGCTGGCCGACGTGGCACGCCTCACGGGCGACGCCTACCTGGCCCTCAAAGAGTGGAGCCGTGCCTTCGACCAGTACCAGGCCACGTTGAAAGAGCTTGGCGGCCATAATCTCCCGGCACGTGAGGCGACGGCGCTCCTGTCGATGGGCGAGGCGGCCTTCCTCATCCCCGACTTCGCGCGCGCCGCCGACAGCATCAGTCGGGCTCGGCAGGTGTTCGACAGCTGGGGCAAGACCGGGAGCGGTGAGCGGGCCCGGGGCGCGGTTCGTGGGAACGCGCAGGCTATCCTCCTGTTGGCGCGCGCAAAACTCGCCAACGGCGAGGTGACCGAGGGGCTCAAGCTCTTGGGTGACGCGCGCGAGAAGGCGGAGTCGATCCGGGACAACGTCGCTCGTGATGCCGCGCTCGCGCTCATCGCCATGGCCGACCCCGACCTGGAGCTGCTCCGGGCCGCGGGCGTGACCCTGTCGCCCCCTCCCGGCGCGGACGAGCTCGTGAAGCTCTTGCCGGTCTACGGCGTCGCACCGCCCGCCCCGGCCCAGGCCGCGGCGACCTACATCTCGCTGGGTCAGCAGCTCCTCGCGCGCGGGGAGATCGAGCGTGCGATCGACTTCTTGCGGATCGGCTTTGAGCGCCTGCCGCCGGCGGACCGTATCGCCCGCGCCGGCGCGCTCGTGTCCTACGCCGAAGCGAACGCCTTGGCCGGTCGTTATTCGGCGGCCGCCTCCGCGCTCGAGGCCGCCCTCGGGTATGAGTCCGAGCCCAAAGCCCACGCCCGGGTGGCGGCGCTCCTCGGGCGGATCCGCGCTTGGGAAGGGCATGAGCGGGCGGTTCCCCTCCTGCAGGCCGCGCTCGCGGAAGCGGTCGCCGCGGGGGACGCGCCGGCCAGGGGTCGGGCACAGATCGAGCTCGGACGCCTGCTTCTACCGACGGATCCGGCCGCGGCGGCGGCAGCGTTCGACGACGCGGTGGCGGCTTTCAGCACCGTAGAAAGCGGACGGATCGAGGCGGCGGCGTGGCTGGTGCTGGTAAAGCCGGAGGGTGCGCTGGCGGCGGCGGCCAGCCTCGTCAACGGCGCGGACGCGTTGGGCGACCCGGGTCTGCAGCTCTTCACCAGGCTCGTGTGGCTGCGGGCGGCGCCTCCGCCTGCCGACACGGGCCCGCTTGTGCTGCTGCCGGCGCTGCTCGACAGCTTGCGGCACCGTCGGGCGCCGATCGTGGTGCTCGGTCTGGGGCCATCAGACGATCGGATGGAGCTCCGCGGCTTATACGCCTGGTATCCCGAGCTCATCCTCGCCGCCGAGCGGCTGCACGCAGCCGGGGCATCGGACGAGGCCTTCCGCCTCTTGGTCAACCTGGACGGGGGCGAGACGGCCGACTGGGCGGAGTTCCACACCCGGCGGACAGCGCAGGGGAACGCGCGGAAGGACCCTCACCCCTCCGACCTCATCCGCGTGGTGATGGATGACGCGTTCCTCCGGGTAGAAGCACTTGATTTTCCGAAGGTGCCCCCTTCGGTGTGGCCGATGCTTCAGCGGAGGGTCGCCGCCGCGCACGCCGCGTTGGCGGCCTCGTATCCGCCGCTGCTGGTTGAGGGGCAGAAGCAGGTCACCGCGAGGACGCTCGCCGAGGTGCAACGCCGGCTCAAGGCGCTGGACGGCCGGGGAGAGCCTCACCGACTCATCAGCTTCTACGTGACGTCAACGCGGATGCTGCGGCTCGTGGTGAGCGCAGAGGGGGTGAAGCTGGTCGGCTCCGACCATGCCGACGTCCCGGGTCTCGCCGCCAGGGTGGTCGCGGGTCTGGGGCCCGGAGCAGCGAGTGGCACGGACGCGGATCGGTTGTTGTACGCAGATCTTTCTGCGCTCTACACCGTCCTTTTCGGCCCCGTCGCGGGCGAGCTCCCGGAGGGCGCTCGGCTCCTCGTGGTTCCTGGTCGGCAGCTGGCGGCGGTGCCTTTCGATGCCCTCATTACGGAGGCGCCGCCGGCGACCCCGAGCCTCGCGTCCGCGCCCTTCCTGGTGGAGCGCCACGCACTGAGCCTGCTGCCCACCTCGGACTGGTTGGCGCGGCCGCGGGATCCGGTCGAGGGCGAGGTGAGCCGGCCGCCCAAGATCGGGGTGTTTGAGGGCGCAAAGAGCGGCGCCGAGCCGGAGCTGATCCGCGCTGCGGTAGCGAAGGGTGGCGTGGTCAGTCGTTGCGGCCCGTCCGACACCACCGCCTGCAAAAAGGGAAACGGAATTGCGGGCTTTCAGGAAATGGCGCGCGCCGAGCTCGACGTGATTCACCTCGCCCTCCCGGCGGCGAACGGTGGGCTGGCGCTTTCGGCCGAACATCACCTGCGAAACGAACAGCTCCGCCACACCATGCTGTACACGGACCTGGTGGTGCTCCCTTCGGGCGCCTCGCAGATAGGCCCGGCGTTGGCGGACACGCGGGTGAGGAGCAGCGTGAGCGGTGCCGTGCTGGCCCACGAGGGAGCGGATCGTCGTTGGTTGAGCTCATTCTACCAGGCGTATGCCGTGGGGGTGGCGGCGGATCCCTTCGACGCGGGCTGGAAGGTGGACGCGGCCCGAGAGGCGAGCTTGAGTCTGCTGCTCCCCGGCGACGCCGGCGCGAGGCCCTATGCGCACCCCATGTATTGGTCTGGGCGACTCGTGTGGGGCGCGCCAAACTGATCGTGGCTGGCTTCAGCCGGACTTGCGGTGCTCTCGGAACACGTCGCTCACCGGGGCGCCGCGGGGAACATGCACGATCGCGTAGCCGTTGACGCAGTGACGCGTGCCCGTGGGCGTCTGAGGTGCGTCTTGGAAGATGTGGCCGAGGTGCCCACCACACCGGGCGCAGCGCATCTCGGTGCGGCGCATTCCGTAGCTGCGGTCCTCAATCCGCTCGAGCGCATCAGGCCGTACATCCTGAAAAAACGACGGCCACCCGCAGCCCGAGTGGAACTTGTGGTTGGCGTCATAGAGGGCGTGACCACAGCCCGCACAATGGAAGCAGCCCGGGCCCGGATCTTCGAGGTAGCGCCCGGTTCCTGGCCTCTCGGTTGCGGATTCTCGAAGGATCGCGTACTCGGCAGCGCTGAGCAGCGCCCGCCACTGGGCAGCGCTCAGTTGTCTCGGGTCGAGGGTAGGGTCCAAGGCGGGGTCGAGGGGCAATTGTGGCATCAGGGCTCCAGGGATCAGCGGACACGCGTACGATCGCGCCAGGTGCCCCAGTGCGGGCCCTCGCCGACCCGGGTGTCGTGGGTGACGCCAGCCGCCGCGGCGAGGCGGGCGCGTCCGGTGCCGCGATTGTAGTGATAATGAAGCTCATCTGCGGAGTATCTCGACCCGGCGCCGCGAGGGCACGCGCCGCGAGCGTCGCAGCTCGACGCGCAATGCGTGCTCACACCGTGAAACTCCGCGCAGGGCTCCACCTGCCACTCTCCTGCGGGAAAGGCCCCACCTGGGCAGGCCTGTGCGCAGTAGCCGGGGCACCCGGCGCAGGGGTCGGAGGTCTCGGGGGAGTCCGGGGCGAGCGGTTGATCGAGAAAACACGCCGCGCGCAGCCCGAGCCAGAGCCCGTGCTCGCGGTGGAGGAGCAGGCCCATCCGGCTCTTTCCCCCGAGCCCCGCGAGGTGGGCGAGCATCCGGAAGTCAAGGTGGAGCTCAGCGTCCGCCGAGGCAAAAAACCAGCGGTGGCGGCCGGACACGGGCACGGCCTCCACCGCGCGCCGGACGAAGGCGTCGAGCGGGTGGGCCTGAGCCTGGAGGGCCTCGGGTCTGAGGCGACACTCCTCCACCAGGGCGTCCCACAATCCGGGGCCGCCGCTGCCTACAACCAGGATCCCCCGGGTGCCCGGGAGCAGCGCCTCGCACTGGCGGGTCGCGGGCACACAGGCGTCCCAGCGTGCGGGGTCGGCGACCCCGACGACGTTGAGGCCCGACGGCGCGAGGGCGTGGCTGATCCGCTCCCTTAGCTCGGTCACTCCTCCTGCCCCCAATAGATTACCTGTTTCCATACATTGGTAATCTCGTCGGCGAACACGACTACGAGGTCATCCGGTTCGGCCAGACCCAGAGCGGCGTTTACCGCCGCGACCTCGTCCAGCACCACGTCGACGTGCGCAGCGCCCGCCGCGGTGGCGGCGTCTACGAGCAACGTGGCGACCTCGCCCACCACGCGACCCCGGCGGGTCGAGTCTTCTTTCACGACAAGCCGGTCAAACGCCGCACCGGCGATACGCCCGAGCTCCCGGATGTCGTCGTCCCGGCGATCCCCGGGCGCGGCGATGACGCCGATGGTCTTCCGCTTCCGGAGGCGGCCGACCAGATCGCACATCGCCCGCATCGCCGCCGGGTTGTGCGCGTAGTCCACGATGACCCGGAACGCGTGCTGATCGTAGACGTTGCAGCGACCGGGGGCCTGGTAGAAGGTGGTGTCGAAGGTGCGGAGCCCCTGCCGAATCTGGTCGAGGGACAGGCCCAGGCAGAAGGCGATGGCTGCGGAGGCCAGCGCGTTCTGCACGTTGAACATAGCTTTCCCCTCCATCGTGGCGGGGATGAGATGGCTCCAACACAAGGGGAGGTGCTGCTCGCCCCGGTAGAGCGTCAACATCCGGCCTT
Source organism: Deltaproteobacteria bacterium (assembly GCA_947486185.1). Taxonomy (GTDB): domain Bacteria; phylum Myxococcota_A; class UBA796; order UBA796; family SXON01; genus CANKTH01. The sequence goes on along the minus strand of CANKTH010000024.1, from coordinate 21,436 downwards.
TGAGGCCTTCTTCCAGCACAGCTGCGAGCCCGCCCGTCTGGATGTGCTCCCGCACGAGGTTGTTCTGGGGGTCCATCGTGAACCAGACCACCTGGCCGTCACACTTGTCGCGCATCGCGACGGTGAGCGGGTCGTCGGCATTGAGCACCGCAAACCCGTCTTTTTTCACCACCTCCACGACGAGGCGTTTGACGAACGCGAGGTCGTCGAGCGTGTTGACCCCCCTGAGCCCGAGGTGGTCGGAGGTGACGTTGAGCACGCAGCCGACGTCGCAGCGATCAAACCCCAGCCCCTCCCGGAGGATGCCGCCGCGGGCGGTCTCGAGGACCGCAGCGTCGACTGAGGGATCCCGGAGCACGACCCGCGCGCTCCACGGACCCGTCATGTCGCCCTTCAGGACCCTCTCGCCGTCCAGGTAGATGCCGTCGGTGGTGGTGAGTCCCGTGCGGCGCCCCGACATCTTGAGGATGTGGGCGACCATCCGGCTGGTGGTGGTCTTTCCGTTGGTTCCGGTGATCGCGACGATGGGGATACGGGACGGCGTGCCGGGTGGGAACAACATGTCCATCACCGGGCTGGCGACGTTGCGTGACTTCCCCTCTGTCGGCGCTACGTGCATACGGAAGCCGGGCGCGGCGTTGACCTCGACGATCCCGCCGCCGACCTCGCTCGCCGGCCGACTGATGTCCGGCATGATCAGGTCGATGCCCGCGATGTCGAGGCCAACCACGCGCGCCGCGCGCCGGGCGATGTCCGCGTTGTCCGGGTGGATCACGTCCGTACGATCGATCGCCGTGCCGCCCGTGGAGAGATTCCCGGTTGAGCGCAGGTAAAACGTCTCGCCGGCCGGGAGGATGTCCTGGAGGGTCCGGCCGGCCTGGCTTAGCAGCCGGTTGGCCTGATCGTCGATCTCGATCCGCGTCAGCAAGTTCTCGTGGCCGACCCCTCGGCGAGGATCGGCGTTCACCTTGGCGACGAGCTCGGCGATCGTACTGGCGCCGTCGCCCACCACGTGCCCCGGGACGCGCTCGGCGACCGCTACGACCTCATCGTTGACCACGAGCACCCGATGGTCGTTCCCGCGCAGGAAGGTCTCGACCAGCACATAGTCACACATCTCGAAACACTTGCTCGCCGCCTCACGGACCTGCTCGGCGGTAGCCAGGTTGATCGCTACGCCTCGACCGTGCGACAGGTTGTAGGGTTTGACCACCACGGGGTAGCCGATTTCGGCGGCTGCTTCGATGGCCCCCTCTTCGTCGCGGACGAGCTGGCTCCGCGGCACCGGTAGGCCATTGTCACGCAGCAGTAGATTGGTGAGCTCCTTGTCTTGGGCAATCTCGACCGCGATGTGCCGCGTCTCGGAGGTGACGGTGGCCTGGATGCGCTTCTGGAACTTACCGTAGCCGAACTGCACCAACGAAGCGTCGTTCAGACGGAGGAAGGGGACGCCGCGCCGGCGCGCCTCATCCACCAGCGAGCGGGTAGACGGTCCGAGCGCAAGCTTGGAGGCGAGGCGGGCGAGGCGCTCACGCGCCGCGACGAAATCGAACGGTTCGCGGAGCGCGCTCGGCATCTCGGGAGGCAGGATGCTGAGCAGGAGCTTCAGGGCGATGTCGGAGGCCATTCGGCCGACACGCTCTTCGTCGTAGGAGTAGATCACATGGTAGATACCGGGTTCTCCCGTTCCCCGGCACTTGCCGTAGGTCACCGGGGTCCCGGCGAGGCACTGGAGCTCCAACGAGAGGTGCTCCAGGATGTGCCCCATCCACGTGCCTTCCCGAAGTCTGCGTACAAAGCCGCCTTTCACGCCGTAGGAGCAGGTATGCTCCTTGAGGCTCGGCACCGCCTCGACGAGCTTGTCGACAAAACCGTCGAGGACGTCGGAGGGGTGGTCCTCGAGCTCCTCCAGGTCTACGGTCAGCCGGATGATCGGCCGATAGCCGTAGGGGTTGGGCCCACGGAAAACGCGTGTTTCGAGAACCTTCATGAGACACCTTGGGCATCGGCCGGGGCGGGTGGGCCGCGGAGTTTGGGATGAGGTCGAAGACGACCGGCATTCTTAGCGCCGCGCTATGGGCATGTAAAGCCGAGTCGTAAAAAGCTCCGGATAAAGGAACGTGATGTGGCAGTCGCCTGGGTGCGCCGCCTCGGGTCCCGACGGGCGAACCACGGTCGGCGGCAGAAGTTTGCAGGCGCCGGGCCGTTGCGGTGTCAAGGGAAGATGCTTGCGGGTCGGCGCGGGACGCGACACGTTGGGGGGATGCAGCGTGTAGGTTTTGTCGGTTGGCGGGGCATGGTGGGCTCGGTGCTGATGGACCGGCTGCGCGAAGAGGGCGAGCTGGAGCGGATCGACGCCCGGTATTTTTCCACGTCGGCGGCGGGTGCTCTGGGACCCGACGCTCAGCCGCTCGCGAGCGCCTTTGACCTGGACGCGCTGGCGGCGATGCCTGTGCTCGTGTCCTGTCAGGGGGGCGGCTACACCCGGAAGGTGTATGGGCCGCTCCGAGCGTCTGGATGGCAGGGCATCTGGATTGACGCGGCTTCGGCCCTGCGGATGGAGCCCGACACCACGCTTGTCCTCGATCCGATCAACCGGGGCGGGATCGACGACGCTCTGCACGCGGGGGTCCGAACATTTGCTGGGTCAAACTGTACAGTAAGCCTGCTTCTCATGGCGATCGCCGGCCTGCTCCGCGACTGGAAGGAGCTCGGCGTCGAGTGGGTGCAGAGCAGCACCTACCAGGCAGCGTCGGGCGCGGGGGCGGCGCAGGTGCAGGAGCTGGTGGCGCAGTGGCGGATCCTGGTCGGCGCCGTGGCGCCGGTGTTGGATGATCCCACGCAGGGTGTGCTTGAGTTGGATCGTGCGCTCAGCGGGGCGCTGCGGAGCGCCGAGCTGCCGACCCGGGCGCTCGGATACCCCCTCGCGGCGAGCTTGCTGCCGTGGGTGGGTGATGCGAAAGGGGATGGCAGAACCGAGGAGGAGTGGAAGGGTCACGCGGAGGCGAACAAGCTGCTCGGCCTCCACGGCGAGCTGCCGTTTGACGGGATGTGCGTGCGCGTCGGGGCCATCCGCTGTCACTCCCAGAGCGTCACCGTGAAGTTCAAAGCTGCGCTCCCGCTCGATGAGGTCGAGGCGCGGCTCGCCGCATCGACACCATGGACCCACGTCTGGGCCAACGACGCCGAGTCAACTCGGCGTGCGCTGACCCCCGCGAGCGTGTCGGGCACGTTGGACATCGCCGTAGGCCGCGTTCATCGTCTACGAATGGGGCCAGAGTACCTGTCACTGTTCACGGTGGGCGATCAGCTCCTGTGGGGCGCGGCTGAGCCCCTTCGCAGGATGTTGAACATCCTGGAGGCCCACGGGAGCCGTGTCGGCGCGGGGGGCTGACGGACGGCTGACGGTCAAGGTGTCGGAGGTTCAACGGTCGCGGGCCGCGGGTAAAGGTTCAAGGCGCATGATTGGGTGGATCGCTTCTTGCGAAGGCGGGGGCCGAGGTGCCCATGTCTTCGTTGAGCTACACGCCAGAGGTGATGCCCGAGGGGGCCGCCCCGCAGCACGCTGCGACCACCCGAAGCCGCGGCCGGGGCAACCAGGCTGCGATCGCCGCCGCGGGCCTCGCCCAGGGGTCCGACCCGGTGGAGGCCGGGGCCGCCGGCACCGAGGCGCTCGTGCTCCTGGGTGACGAGGTCGCGGCCGCCCTCGATGCGATGCCGCTCGCCGAAGCGCTCAGGCAGGCGCTCGCCAACCTTGACCTCCCGGCGGTCGCGGCCTGGTTGAGCGGCCTCGGATTGGAGGCGGTCGCGGCGGATGAAGCGGCCGTCGCGGCGCTCTACGACGCCTTGCTCCCCGTCGGGAGGAGCGTTGAGCTCGCGGGCAGCATCGAGCTCGGCGCCGCGCTGGGGGCGCGGGTCACCGGGAGCTGGCTCCTCGAACGCCTCGATCCGGCGACGATGTCCCTCACGATCACCGGTACGGCCGACGCGTTGATCAGCGGCGGCATTGGCGGCGCCGTCGGTGGGGCGGCGCCAACGCCGATCATCGCGTTCGGCGCGGGCGTCGAGGTGGGAGGCGGCCCCGAGGGGTGGCTGGCCTGGTGGGTGCCGCTGGCCGGGTCGGACACTGACGCGCTGGGCGCCGTGCGGAATCGTGACTTCGTTGGCTTTGTCGAGGCGATGGCGGCGCGGCTCGCCGACCTGGCGCCGAGCGCGTACGGCGGTGAGCTGGGCATCGCCTGCGCCGGCGGGGCCGAGGCGGCGCTGGGGCTCGGGGGCTCGGCGTCGGGCATCGCGGGGCTGGGGGTGGCCGGGGCCCTGGAGGTGGATCCGGCGACGGGACGCTCCGAGTATGTGGTGGAGATCCAACGGAGTACCTCGGCTTCCTGCGCCGCTGGCCTTGCGGTGGGCCTCGACGTGGTGGTGACGGCGATGGAAGCCGGCCAGTCGCTCGAGGTTCGATTCCCGTGCGACGCTGCGGGTGCGGTGTCGGGGGACCCGCGGTTCCGGCTGGTGACGGTGACGGGCGACGCCCAGGGCCAGCTCACCACGACCGCCGATTTCGAGGATGTCCTTTCGCTCTCCGCGACCCTGCTCGCGGCCACGTTGGACCCGCTCGGGCTGGACCTCGATGCAGCGCCCGAGACCCTGTCGCGCGCGGTCGAGGTGCAGATCGACGATGCGAGTACGGTGGTCAACGACTATCTAGCCTTCATGGCGGAGAGGGCGCCGTGGGTGCCCCTCCCCGCCTTTACCGATGTGCGGTCGAGCCAGCGCCTCGACGCGTGTTTGGAAGTGGGCCCGGAGGCGGTCGCGGCGGCCTGTCCCGACGGTGAGGTCGGGGCGCGGGAGGTGCAGGCGGCGCTCGTTCAGGCAGCGCTGCCTTCGCAGCTCGAGCTCAGTCCCATGCCGGACGGGCTGAACGTGGACGCCGGGCTCGCGGCGTCGAAGGTGAAGAGTCCGACCCTGACGCTCTCGTTGACCCGGAGCGTCGGGGCGCGGGTGGACGCCGCCGTGATCGGCAAGGCGGGGGTGGCGGGCGACCTCGCGCTCACTGAGTCCGAAAAGATCGACCTTGAGATAGCGGATGCGGCGACGCTCGCCGAGGTTGTGGCAGCGCGCTCTCTCGCGGGCGTGGCGCCCGTGCTGCCGACCCCATCTGCGCTCTCCGCGTCCACCGCCCCTTCAACGGGCGTGGCCTCGACCGCACAGGATCAGGGCGAGGTTCTGGAGCCGGAGGCTGCCGATCGTTCGGCCGATCTGGCGGTCGACCGAACCTCGGACGCGGGCGCAGCCAGCCTCTGCGGCGCGGTGGAGCCGGCCACTCCCACGAGCCAGGATGAGGCGTGCCTGGCGACGCCTCTCGAGGGCCAGGAGGCCGGCGATGCGGCGGCCGAGCCGCGGAGGGCGCGCCGCCATCATCCCGTCCGACCGGGGCCTTTTGGCCGATCGATGCAGGTACGTCGGTGAACTTCGGCGGATGACGGGATAGTCCTTGGGCGGAGGGCTGATGTCCGACGGTTGGGAGGCGATCTGTGAGGCGGCGGCGTCGCGCTCCGAGCGGAGGATCGCCGTGTTGCAGGCCCGGCTAGCGGTGGGCGGCGGACTGATCGCGCTGGGCGCGGTGGCCGCGGCCGGCTGGCTCCTGTTTCGGACCCCTGCCAGTCTGGGGTGGATCAGCGGGCTCGCTTGGGTCGGGTCAGTCGTGAGCGTTGCCGCTGCGGCGCTGAGGTTCATGAGCCTCGGGTTTGAGGATCCGCCCCTCGGCGCCCCCGCGTCGCTCGCTGCGGATCTTCGACGGATTCTGGGTGAAGATCCCGGGGACTGGCTCGATGTCGAGGAGCCCGGGCTGCGCGCTCGACGACGGTGGTACGCCGCCGAGGTGGTCCGAGCCCACGCCACCCTCCAGCTCACTATCGAAGCTGCGCTCGTGGCCATCCGGCTCCTGGGCCTCGGACTGGCGTTGGCCCTGTTCGCGACAGCTTTTTCCTGGTTGGGCTTCTACCTTGTGATCCCGGCCGCGGCCGTCGGCGTCTGGCTGATGCGGCCAAGGCTGGAGATCTGACGCAGAGACAGCATTCCGGGTGCCCGGATGAGCGGCCGGTGGCGGAGAGGTGAGTTAGCACCCGCCGCCTTTTCCTGGATCTCTCATGACTGAACGTCTTGCTGCCCTCAGCCAGGCCCGGTGGTTCTCCAACGCCGTGCTGGTCGCAATCCTCGTCGCCGGTGCTATCGCAGGCCTGGAGACCGTACCCTCGATGGTCGCGAGTTGGGGCCCGCTGCTGGCGCGCCTCAACGAGCTGGTCACCCTGATCTTCGTGGTGGAAATCGTCGTCAAGATCGGGGCGAACGGCACCCGGCCCTGGAACTTCTTTCGTGACGGCTGGAACGTATTTGACTTTGTGATCGTCGCGACCGCCTTCCTCCCGCTCCACGCCGAGTATGTCACGGTGCTGCGGTTGGCGCGTCTTCTTCGGTTCTTTCGCCTTGTCCGTACGCTCCCGCGGCTTCAGATCATCGTGGGCGCGCTGCTCAAGTCCATCCCTTCGATGGGTTACGTCGCGCTGCTGTTGAGCATCCTGTTCTACATCTACGGGATCCTGGCCGTCAGCCTCTTCAGCACCAATGACCCCTTCCATTTCGGGGATCTCCTCACCGCCGGCCTGACGCTGTTCGGCTGTGCGACGGGCGAAGGCTGGGTCGACGTGATGTACACCCAGATGTATGGCTGCGACGTCTACCCGGCCGCGGATATGCCCTGCACGACGCCGGTCGCCCAGCCCGTCGCGGGCGCCCTGTACTTCGTGTCCTTCATGATGTTCGGCGCGATGGTCACTCTCAATCTCCTCGTCGGCGTACTGCTCAACGGTATGGAAGAGACGGCGAAGGAGAACGAGGATCTCGATCGAGCCGAGCGCGGCGATGTGCCCAGCCTGGGCGATGAGCTCACCGCGCTCACCGAGAGCCTCCAGCAGATCCATACCCAGCTCGACCGGATCAAGGATCGGGTCAAAGACGAGATCGAAGCGCGCTGAGAGTCCGGCCGCGCCAGGCCCGAGTCGGGCGCGGCTGGGCCTGGCTGCGGTCGACGCCCTCTGCGGAAGCTGCCCGATCGGGTAGCCCCCCTTTAGGGGGATGGCCAGGGTCGCCGAGGTGCCTACTCCTCGGCTATGTCTCTCTTGATGTGGCTCTTCCTGTTGCTGCAGCTCGTATTCGCGTCTCCGGGCCTCGCGCGCGTCGCGCCCGAATTGACGTTGGCGCCCGAGAGCGACGCCGGTCTCGTCGTGCCGACCCCGGCGGGAGGCTGGTGGCCCGAAGATGGCCTGTACGTGCGTGTTTGGAGCGCGCCGCAGGATGTGGGCGCCGCTAAGGAGCTGGCTCGGTACGCCAACATCTCGGCCCCCGCGCTGGCCGGGAAGCTGGAGCTCCCGCTCGGGTCACAGATCGACGTGTACATCGCGCCCACCCAGGAAGACTTCGTGGAGGCGCAGCCCGGCCAGCCGCCAGATTGGGCGGACGGCACGGCGTGGCCGAGGTTCGGCTTGGTGTTCTTACGCTCACCCGGGCTACGCGGGCCCTCGCCGCAGCCGCTGACCCAGGTGCTCGACCACGAATTGATTCACATCATCCTCGGTCGAGCCTTTGCGGGGCGCCCGGTGCCGCGTTGGCTGCAGGAGGGCGTCGCCGAGGTGTACTCCGGCGAGGTGGGGGCCACCCGCGCGCGCGAGGTGCTGCGTACGCTCTCGGCGGCGGAGCGATTCCCGCTCGATCAGCTAGGTCGTGGCTTTCCGCAAGACGCGGTGGGCGCGAAGGTGGCCTATGCCCAGTCGGTCGATCTGGTGCTTTTCCTCCATCAAAACTATGGTCCGGAGAGCCTGTCGCGCCTCACCCGCGCGGCGCTCGGCGGGGCGGGCTTCGCCGAGTCGCTCCTGGTGGCGACGGGGGAGGACCTCGGCTCGCTTGATCGGGCGTGGGCCTCACGTTGGGAGAGCCCCTGGCGACGGCTGTTCCTGCTTGCCGATGCAAACCTGCTTTTTCTGATCGTGGGCGTCCTGGCTGTGGTCGGCCTCTTTCGGATCCGGCTGCGGACCCGCCGGAAGCTGGCCCGCTGGGAGGCCGAGGAGCGGCGCGGCGCCGTACGGGAGCTCTTTCTCCACCCACAAGTCCACTAAGTTCGCGGCGGTCGCCTGGCCCTCATAGGGCGTCGCGGCCGAGGAGCTGGTGCAACCACTGCCGGGAGACGCCCAAGAGCTCCGCCGCCCGGGTTCGGTTGCCCTCGGTCAACTGCAGGGCCTGAAGGACCCGCTCGCGCTGAAAAGCCTGGGTTGCAGCTACGAGACCGCCAGAGATCCCCTCAACCTGGGGGGCGCTGTCGCCGAAGTGTTCGACGCCGAGATGCTTCGCGTCCGCGGCCAACGCGCGCGCGAGGGCGGCGCGGAGCACGTTGTCGAGCTCCCGGACGTTGCCCGGCCACGGGCGGCTACACAGGCTGTGTTGGGCTGCAGCGCTGAGCCCGAGCGCGGGTATACCAACGACCTCCGCGGCACGTTTGAGGAGGTGATCTGCGAGCTCCGGCAGGTCGGACACCCGCTCCCGGAGCGGCGGCACGTGGATGGTGCAGGCGGCGAGTCGATGGTAAAGATCAGCCCGAAACATCGGTTCTGAGCGGCGTCGCTCGCTCTCGGGCGCGTCGAGGGCCCGCAGGGTGGCCGCGACGATCCGACCCTCGAACCGTTGCTCACGGGTGCCGCCAACCCGTTCGTAGCTGCCCTCTTGGACCACCCGCAGGAGCTTCACCTGGGCTCTCGCTGACAGCTCGCCGACCTCGTCGAGAAACAGCGTGCCGCGCCCGACCCGCTCCAGCAGGCCCTCGCGCCGCCGGTCCGCACCGGTGAAGGCCCCTTTTTCGTGGCCGAACAGCGTAGACTCCGCGAGATCCTCGGGGATGGCCCCGCAGTTGACCGCCACCAGGGGTGCGTCCCGCCGCGGTGACAGCTGGTGGAGCGCTCGCGCCACCAGCTCCTTGCCGGTGCCCGTCTCCCCGAGGATCAGCGCGGGCCAGGGCATTGGGGCGAAGGCGCGGATGGTCCCGTAGAGCTCCAACATCGCGGGCGCTTCGCCAATCATCCCGGGAATCAGCGCCGCTTGGGGCCGCGGTCGGGCGGGCTCCTCGAACCTGCGGAGAAAGGGTACCGCGAGCTGACACAATGCTGTGAGGCCCGCCTGGACCTCAAGGGGAAAGTGACCGGCGTGCTCGGATTCGTGCAGGTAAAGCGCACCTTGGGTGCCGATCGGTACACACCCGACCGCGCGGAGTCCCCCGCGGCGGACGCTCTGTGCGGCGTCGAAACGATGGTCTGCGGCCGCATTTTCAACCCACAGCGGACGACCGCTCCGTATCGCCTCACCGACGACGGTGCGCGAGATCTCCTGTGGCGCGGGAACCGAAGCTTCATCTCCGGCAAAGGCGCTGATGCTCACCGCCCCCGAGCCCAGATCCCCGGTCCAGGTGAGCGCCCAGAGCTCGCGGACGCCGGCCAGCGCGCGTGCGTGCTCGACCACGACGGACAGGACGGCCGTCGGGCCAGACGCCATGAGAAAGGCGGGGATTTGGGCCTCGGCCCAGATCAGCGCGGCGGCCGCGGCGCTGAGCTGGTCGAGCGTGGCGCCCAGCTCAGCGCCGAGCTCGGCGTCCAGCGCGCGGACGCGGCGGAGCGGGGACCAGGAGAGCGGCTCGGGCACGGGCCAACGTCACGCCTTGGGGGGGCGGCGTCAACCGCGGCGGCTCGCGGCGCGCGTTTGGGTGCCGGCCAGGTGACCGTCCTGTCGTTCAGTACACCCAGGGCAAGATGCGCCAGCGGACGCGCCGACAATACTCGACCCAGGCGTCACCGTACTTGGCCGCGCACTTTTTCTCGTCTCGCCTCGCGCGGTCCGTAAGCAGGATGAGCAGGAACACCCAGTAGAACCAGGGGAGCACGTGGGTGAAGCCTGAGGGCACCGTCCAGGCGAACGCGAGCGCGAGCTCAGGCACGTAGTTGAAATGCCGAGAGATCCCCCACCATCCGCTCACGAGCAGGAGGGAGCTGCGGGACACACCGTCACCGGAGACCCACGGCGCGCGGATGAGCTCAGGGGGTCGCCCCCATATCGTCGTCTGTCCATCCGTCGCCCGAACCCGCTGGCGTTGGGCATCTGCGGCGTAGTTCACGGCGATCGAGACGAGCCCGAGCAGCGCCACGAGCCCTGCCGCCGGCGCGCTCAGGGTGCTTGGGTGCTCGACCATCCAGAAGGCGGGCAGGCAGTACACCGCCGGCACCCACACCAGCACACCCCACGCGATGTAGTAGCCGAAGCGGTCATGGATGATGTCGATTGAGCCGAAATACCCATCTTCCCACCAGAAGAACTTCGCGAGATAGGCCACGAGCACCACCGTGCTCGCCACCATTCCCGGGCTGGCGGCGCCGGTCTGCTCGTACTGGGCCAACAACATGACAAGCCAGGTCACGCTCCAGCCCATCATGGACATCCGGCAGTTGATGAGCTGTTTGAGCTGAACGCCGAACAAGCGAGGATGCAGCTCGGGTCCCTGGAAAAAATCGAAGGCCCAGAGCCCGGTCAGCACCGTGTCCGCGCCCGTGGGCCAGTAGCGGCCCTTCCACGAGAGAAAAACGCAGAAGAGCAGCGCGAGCACGTTGAGCGTGACCAGGAGTTCGCCGTACTGCCGGTAGAATGACGTGGCGGAAAAAGTGCCAGCGAACCAGGCAGCCAGCACGGCGACGTGGCTTATCGCCCACGCGGCCATTCCGTTGAGCCGGTAGGCGGGGCGCTCACCCGCGGGGGTCACCGGGCCGAGGGACTCGCGGCCGGGCAACCAGCGTAAGAGCACCGCCTGAAAGCTGAGCCAGCCTGCGATGACCCCGAGCGCCCAGACACTCGGGCGCGGCAGCAGCACGACCTGAAAAAGCGATGTACTCACCTCGCCTTTTTGATGCAGAACCGAGACGGCGATGAGCAGGGCGATCACCGGCGTGCCGAAGATGAGCGCGAGCGGCATGATCCAGGCCCGGAGGAGCGGCATTTCCAAGGGCTTGACCACCGGCCGCGGCGGTCGCGGCGACCCGATCGGAAGCCCGGTGAGCCAGCTCTGCCACCGGGTCTCGACCCGGGTCATCGTAGCCGCTCGGTTCGCGGGAGGGGGCTGGCCCACAACCCGGCACGTTCGCACCTTTTTTGTACTCGCACCAAGCCTCCGAACCGTTGACGTAGCCCCGACGACGACACGCGGCCAGCGTCACCCCGGTCGGCGGGAGGGCGCGCGACCGTAGAGGATCGCCTCCACTACGCGTTCGCCGGCGAGCGCGCTGTCGGACTCGTCGGCGTCGATCCTCTCTTTGGCGAGCCGCATCGCCGCAGGGTCGCGCCGCGCGAGCTCGATGCCCCACTCCCGGGCCGCGGCGCGTGGGTCGTCCGCGATGCGCTGGACGAGGCCCCAGTCGCGCGCGCCGGTCGCATCCAGTACTTCGCCGCCGAGGATCATCGCCTTGGCGCGCGAGGGGCCCACGAGCCGACTCAGGCGGGTGGTCCCCCCCGCTGAAGGCAGGAGCCCCAGGCGGGTCTCTGGGAGCCAGAAACGTGCATGTGGCCCGGCTACCCGAAGATCTGCCGCCAACGCCAGCTCGAATCCGCCGGCCACCGCGGCTCCCTGTACGGCCACCACCACCAGCGCCGGCAGGCGCGCGAGGCGCGTGAAGACCCGCTGGGACAGCAGGTCAAGCGCATCCAACGGCCCCTTTTCGGACATCTCGCTGAGGTCCGCCCCGCCGCAGAATGCGCCATCCCCCGTGCTCTCTACGAGGAGCACCGGGTGACGCGCGGCGAGCCGCTGGGCCGCGTCATCGAGGGCCTGGAGCATAGCCGCCGTGTAGGCGTGGGCGCGTTCGGGTCGATGCAGCCTGATCACGGCCAACGCGCCTACTTCGTCTACCTGGATTGCCATCGTCGGCCTCTGCGTCTCGGATCAGGAGGGGCCTTCTTACGCCTCATCATGCTTTTTGGCCACCACGGCGGGCTTCGGATACGCTCGGTCCATGCAGTTTCGCGTCATCTGGGATCAGCTCGACGCTTGCGCCTACCGGGAAGGCTTCCGCGCGCGGCTGCCCCTCCGGATGCCGCTCCGACCCATCCCGCCGAAGAGCTTCGATCTTCTGCTTCAAGAAGGAGATCGACGCTCCGGCCGGATGCTGTACCGTACCGAGTGCCCCGAGTGCTCCGCGTGTGAACCGCTTCGTGTGCCGACGGACCGCTTCGAGCCGACGCGCAACCAGCGTCGGGTCGCCCGGCAGAACCTCGATCTCGAGGTCGCGGTGGGGGCGCCGGTGTGTGATGCGGAGCGGTTGAACCTCTTCAACCGACATCGTATGGAACGCGGGCTCGCGCGCCAGGAGCGGGAGCTCCCCCCGGAACATTACCGAGCCTGGCTGGTCGACACCTGCGTCCCGAGCGTCGAGGTGGACTACCGCCTCGACGGCGAGCTGATCGCCGTCAGCGTGCTCGACGTGGGCTCGGCCTCGGTCTCGGCGGTTTATCATTATTTCAACCCAGATCATGCGCGGCGGTCCCTCGGAGTGTACTCTGTGCTCTGGGAGCTCGAGTGGGCGCGCCTGAATGCCAAGCCGTGGTATTATCTTGGCTTCTACGTCGCGGACTGTACGAAGCTACGCTACAAGGCTGGCTATTACCCACATCAGCGGCGAGTGTCCGGCCTGTGGTGGGAGCAGGCGGGCATAGATGCCCCCCTGAAACAAGTGGACGCTTGAGCGCGACGCCGATCGCGCGTCAGGGTGCACCTCGATGGTGATGCGTCCGCGGCGAACTAAATTCAACCTACGTTTTCGCCTGACATCGGCGATGATCATGCTCGTCGGGTTCCTGCTCATCGCCGAAGGCGTGTCGCGTCCGCTGGTGTCGTGGGCCCCTGAGTGGCGCGCGGGTGACAACGCAGGGGTGTTGATGGTGGGGCATCCCACGCGTCTTTGGGGCTTTGGCCCTGGAATACGCTCCAACGGGCCTGGGGTGAGCGCGACCATCTCCCTTCGCGGCCTGCGCGAGCCCGAGCCGGAGCTGCCGCGGCCCGCGGGGCGCTCCAGGGTGTTGGTCCTTGGGGACAGCACCTTTTTCGGCCACGGCGTGGAGGACGACGAGACCCTGGGCCGTCAGCTCGAAGCCCAGCTCAAAGCTGGAGGTCTCGACGTGGACAGCGCCAACGGCGCCATCTCGGGCTACTCGACCGAGCAGACCCTGCTGCTCCTCGAAGAGGATGGGTGGGCGCTCGATCCGACGCTCCTGATCATCGGCAACCTCTGGAGCGACAACAACTCCGACGGCTTCCGTGACATGGACCTGCTTCGGACGGTTCAGCTGAACGCCGAGAACCCCCTGGCGGCGTCGGCGTTTTTCCAGCTGATGGTCCAGGCGGTGGATCGTTGGGGGGGCGGAGATGGTGCCCAGGTCGTCACATGGCCTACCGACGGCACCTATCCGGACAAGGGGGTTCGGCGGGTCCCGTTGAACCGGTACGCGCAGAACCTCGACACCATGGTGCAGCTCGCGCGGAGCCGGAAGGTGGGGGTGCTGTTTCTTGCACCATGTAATCAGGGAATCCTCGCCGGGCACTACACCGCTGGCGCCGCTTGGGACCCCTACTTCGCGACGATGGCGGCTGTCGCGGCCCACCACACGGTGCCGATCGTGTGGGCGAAGGACGCCCTGAAGACGGATCGCCCGGTGGACGAGCTTTTTGTCGATGTGCTCCATCCGAGCGCGGAGGGTATGGGGCTCCTGGCGGCCGCCGTCGCAGAGCGGCTGCTCGCAGAAGGCTGGCCGGGAAATCCGCTTATCAGCGCAACCGAGAAACCATTTCCCTTCGAGTCGGTGGTAGACACCGCCACGAACTTTGTCTTTGTTTCGGACGCCTCTTCTCCTCAGTCGTGGTTGTTCCCAGGGCGTATGCCCAGCGGGCACGGCCAGGGAGCGGGGAGCCCCGGTGAAGATCAGCCGTGGATCCTGACGGGCCGTGTGCTTGGGACGGACGCGGTCGAGGTTGTGGTCAAGGACGGGGACACCGTGCTCGCCACCCGCAGCCTTCCTGACGGGGGCTGGTTCGAAGTGCCTTTGTCACCGAAGTATAAGCAGGTGCAGGTCGACGCGGTCGGGGCCACCGGGGAGGACCACGAGCTGGTGAGCTTCGACATCCCGGCGGTCACGCTCGAGCTCAAGTGACGCCCGGATCAGCCCGGTAAAAAGGCGTGATCCAAGAAGACCTTATCCGAGGCACTGAGCTCCATGTCCATCACCGCGGCGCTGGAGTGGACGCTCGAGAGCTTGGACGCGCCGGGGATTGGGATGACGACCGGGGAACAGGCGAGCAACCAGGCGAGCGCGACCTGGTAGGGGCTTGCGCCGATGCGTCGCCCCACCTCGATCAGCGCAGGGTGGCGACCGATCAAGGCGTACTCTTCGCTGCCACCGACGGGGCTGTACGCGAGGAATCCGACGCCGTTTCGGGTGCACCAGTCGAGCACGCCGTCGGTGATCGGGCTCGGATCGAGTGGGTTGAACCGGTTCTGTACGCTGACGATCGGCACGATGGACCGCGCCAGCTCGATCTCCGCGACGCTGACATTGGACAGTCCGATCGCCGCGATCTTCCCAGCCGCCTGGAGCTCGGCCAGAGCCCCCACCGAGTCCGCGAGCGGGACGGTGTCGTCGGGTGCGTGGAGCTGGTACAGGTCGATCCGCTCCGAGGCCAGCGCCCGTAAACTCGCCTCACACGCCGCTTTGAGCTGGTCGGGGTGCGCAGCGCTCGTCCAGGCGCCGCGCGGCCGACGGAGCCCGCCTTTGGTGGCGACAAGGACCCGGGCGGACCGGCGGCGGAGGCACGCGGCGATGAGCCGCTCATTGTGGCCCAGGTCGCCGTTGTTGATGCAGTAGACGTCGGCCGTATCGATCAGATCGATACCGGCGTCGAGAGCGGCGTCCAGGACGGCCAGCGCGTCCGCCTCCGAGGGCCGTTTCCGTGAGGACAGGGGCATAGCCCCGAGGCCGATGGGCCGGACGAGGCGGTCGCCGAGAGCACGAGAGGGCAGCATGCGCGTGGCTTAACGTTGACCGCTCTCCTTCTCGACCTTTTTCATGATCCGGAACACCACGCGCCGGTTGGCTTCCCAGGCCTCTTCACTTTGCCCGAGCACCATCGGCTCACCCTCGCCGTAGCCTCGCGCGACCAGACGCTCGGGCATCACGCCCGCCCGGATCAGATAGACCCGTACGGACTCCGCGCGTCGCTGCGAAAGCTCAAGGTTGTAGGCTTCAGTTCCCTTGTCGTCGGTGTGGCCCTGCACCTCGACGAGCACCAGCTCGGGGTGGCCGTCCAGCGCGGCGGCGACATCATCGAGGATGCCGAAGCTCTGGGCCTTGATGACGTCAGAGTCAAACTCGAAGAACACTTTTTCGCGGATCTCGACGCGCTCGGCCGTGACGGTGACGCGCGAAGGTTGGAGCACGACCAGGACGTCGCTGGTCTCGCCTACCCGAATGGGCGCCTTGACCCGCTCGGGGCGGAAACCTTCGGCGCCGACCCAGAGATCCGGCTCACCCGGCGCCACGGGACCGCGTACCTCGCCATCTTCGCCTGTCGTGAAGTGACGATCGGTGCCGAGCACCCGCACCCATGCCAGCACGGGTTTGCCCGCTTCATCCCGGACCGTGACGTGCAGGGTCCCGGAGCTGACCGCGGTCAGCACGACCACATGGGCATGCTGCTCGGCGTCCGGCACGACGAGCTGCTCGATCACCTCGCGGAATCCTTCGTGGTTGGCGCGAATCCGGTAGCTCCCGGGGGGTAGGGACCGCGTGAGGCCGCCGTCGCCGAGCCGGTACTTACCGGTCTCGGGGCCGGACAGGAGCTCCACGGTGGTGCCGGTGAGCAACGCACCTCGATCGTCCCGGACTTCGAGGTGAGTCGGGGTCAGCCCGCCGTCGGGGCAGCCGTCCTGGTCGTTGCGGCCGTTCAGGTCCTCCCGCTGCTCGGGGCAACGGTCCGTGAGATCGGGTACGCCGTCCCCGTCGGTGTCCACACCGACCGCCGTGGGTGTAGTTTTCGCCGGCCGCTCCGGGATCCACAACACCCCAGCGAACGCGCGCAGATCCGGTGCGCCGATGCCCGTGGTGATGCCGGTGCCGAGCCCGCCTCGCACCTTCAGCATCTCCCACACCGCGTAGGTCGCGCCGGCCCGCCACTCGATGGGGTTGGCGCCCACCGCGCCGAGGTCCGCCAGCACCGACTCGCCTCCCAGCTCACCGGCGATGTCCAAGCGTTCGTCGAGGAGCGGGTACGAGACCCCAATGCCCCAACCGAGCTTGGGCCCCCAGTTGAGGTCGGGGAGCAGGGCTTCACCCGTCCCAGTGTGCAAGCCGAGATTTCCCGCCACACGGACTGGCCCGTTCCAAGCGACCGCGCCGATGAGCGCTCCGGTGACACGCTCCTCACCGAGCCAGCTCTGTTGGGCGCCGGTAGGTAGGCCGATCCGCACTGAACCAGAGGCTTCGAAGGGCCCGGGGGGCAGCGGCGACACTTTCACCTCCAGGCGGAGATCGCCCAGATGGCCGCCGCCTTCCATCAGGTCCCCGGCCGAAGCCAGGTGTACGGGCAGCGCCGCCCCGACGCGGACGGGCGCGTAGGTGTAAAAAGCACCAACGTCTGCGGTGAATACGTCGGAGAGCAGGGCGACCTCGGTGCTCCCGTCCGAGGCGGCGCCGTCGTACCGGTACACCAGCGGATCGTTGGCGTAGTTGAAGGAGATGCCGCCGCCGAGCCCACGTGCCGCCAGGCGAGGGTCCTCGAGCAGGAAATAGGAGCCGCTGTCCAGGTTGGGTTGGAACCGTTGGGCGTTGATGGATTGGGCGTGAGCGGTACTGGTGGTGACGAGCGCGAGCCCCCCGAGCCAGGCCGCGCGTCGGCGACGCCGCCGAAGGAGCAGGATCGCGCCGGCCAGGGGCGCGAGGCTCGCGGCGCCCGCTCCAGTAGAGCAGGATCCACCTGCGAAATGGCCGCAGTCGAGCACACCGACCGTAGCGACGCAGGTCGCCTTTGGTGGGGTTTCATCTACCAGATCGCAGTACTCAGGGTCGTAGCTGTCGTCCAGCCGGTCGGGCACCAGATCGCAGTCCTCGTCTTCGTCACACGCTTCGTCGGGGTCGTTGACGCCATCACCATCCGAGTCGACGTTCCGCGGGTCGGAGCCGCAGGCGTCCTCGGTGGCGTTGTCGAGGCCGTCGGCGTCGGGGTCCGCGCACGGCCCGTCATCGTCTACCGCGTCCTGGTAGTCGAGGATGCCGTCACAGTCGAGGTCTCCCGTGCCTTCGACGCCGTCCGGGTCGCCGTCGTTGTCCGAGTCGGAGTCGGCGTAGTCCGGAAGGCCGTCGCTGTCGCTGTCGCTGTCGCTCTCGTCCGCGGTTGGCAGGCCGTCCGCGTCGTCGTCGGGCTCGCAGAAGTCCGGCACACCGTCGCCGTCGGTGTCCGCAAAACCCTCCTCGGCGTCGGGGCGGCCGTCGCCGTCCTGGTCGTCGTTTGTGCCCTCCTCGGCGCAGTCGTCCTCCAACGTGTCGGCGATGCCGTCGCCGTCGAGATCGGCGCCGGAGTTGGTGTCCTGCGGGTCGGTCTCGTAGGGGTCGAGCGCGCCGTCGGCGTCGCGGTCCTCATCGCCGTCCAACGTCTCGTCGCCGTCGGTGTCGGGGTTGGAGGGGTCGGTGGTGCTCCCCGGGTCGGCGTCGGGCTCGTAGCATCCGTCTTCCGCGGTGTCTTCGGTAGGGGCGGTGGCGCCGACCTCTACGCTGTCTACGATGCCGTCGTCGTCACTGTCACAGTCCAGCGGGTCACTCGGCCAGGCGCCCTCAACCTCGGCGCCGTCGGAGAGACCGTCGTCGTCACTGTCGGCGTCGAGGGGATCGGTGCCGAGAGACTCCTCCTGTGGGGTCTCCAGCCCATCGCCGTCGGGGTCGATGCCGAGGTCGTCCGTCCACCCGTCGTCGAGCTCGCCGCCGTCGAGGTTCTCGTAGCCCGCCAGGTCGGCGCCCCGGCTCTCCAGGCCTGAGGCGTTCCGGGTCGCCCAGGCCGCGCTGAAGCTCATCCGGTCGAAGCCCGGGATCACCGTCTCGAGATCCGCGCGTGTGTAGCGGAAGTCGAGGAACCAGTCCGTCGTGCCATCGATGCGACTGCCGGCGTCCACGGCCCGCAGCTCGTCGCGGACCACCGCGTCGTAGCTCGCCCACAGCGGACCGTCGGCTTCGGCCATCAGGCCGGTGTCGCCGTCGAGGTTCTCGTAGATCGCCAAGGTACCGCCTGGGCCCGTCACGCCGAACAGGTACTCGAAGGTGCCGGGCGCACCGTCGGTGTCCAACAACATCGCCCAGGACCGCGACTGGAGCTCCAGCCCGTCCACCAGCCAGGGGGTGTCGTTCAGGCGAAGACGTAGATAGAAGCTGCTGTCATCGGCATACCAGTAGGCCGCTGCGCCATAGGTGCTGTCCCCCAGGATGTCCACCCCTGCTACCGCGCTCCCCGCCCAACCTTGATCCCCCGCCGGGTCGGTGAGATCGGCACCACCGCGTCGAAATGCGACCCAGCCGTCGTCCGCCGGCCACGCCCAGGCGGCGCTCGGCAGCAAGAAAAGGGGCAGCGTCGCGGCGGCGGTCAGACGTCGGTTCATGTCGAGCCTCACACTTGACGTGGCAAGAGTATAGCCTCTGCCCCGGTTCGTCCACGGTTCATCGCGGACAGATCCTGACCGGGCCCGCCGAGAGCGACGGCGATAGAGGCGCTTCATGGACACGAGCGTCACGCCCCGGCCCGCTGCAACGATCATCCTGCTACGCGACAGCGACGCCGGGCCTGAGGTCTGGCTCATGGAGAGGGCGCGCGCCCTCGGTTTCATGGGCGCAGCCTGGGTTTTTCCGGGCGGCCGGGTCGATGCCGAGGACGAGCACGTGCCGGTGGTCGGCGGAGATTTCGGCGTCGTGCCTCGTAGCTTCTGGGCTGCGGCGGCTCGGGAATTGGAGGAGGAAGCCGGTGTGCGCCTCGCCGCGGCGGGCGGCCCCTACGAGCTGGATCGTATGGCGCTCTGGTCCCACTGGATCACCCCGCCGGTCGAGTCGCGACGGTATGACACCTGGTTCTTCGTGGCCCGCATGCCCGCCGGGCAAGAGGCTGGGTTTGATGGGCGCGAAGCGGTAAACGGGCGCTGGCTCCGCCCGGATGACGCGGTGGCGCGCGCGCTCGGTCACGCGCTCCCGCTCGCACCGCCGACCTTGCGCAGCCTTGCGGAGCTGTCGGGCTTCCCGGACGTCGAGGCGATCCTCTCGGCCCGCCGTCGGTTTCCGCCGATCTGCCCGAGCTTCGAGCATGTTGGCGACGAGGTGTGGGTGCTCCTTCCGGGCGATCCTGCCTTTCCTGCACCCGAAGCCGACGCCGTCGATCCGCCGACGCGTTTCTTGTTTCCGCTCCGCGGCTGGCAGGCGCGGTGAGCGCTTCGCTCGTGTTCCTGGCCTTCTTGCTGGGGCTTTTTGCGTGGGCCGGACGTCCGCCCTTGCCGCGCCCTGAGGCGGTCTATTGGGAGGAGGGGCGCGATCCCAGGGTGGCGATCGTGAAATTTCGGGACGACGCCAGCATCTACGCCGAGGAGGGCAAGGTCCACGGCGTCGACGCCGCGCTGCGGGAGATCCTCGGGGAGGTTCAGCTCTTGCCGAAGTTTGCCTCGGGCATCCGGCGTGATGGCCCGATCGACCTCCGCACCTACGTACGCCTGGAGAGCCCGGCGGCCGAGGTGCTCGCGACCGAGCTCCTCGCTGATCCCCGGGTCGAGTCGGCGTGGCTGGCGCCGCTTCCGCCTCCTCCGCCCGAGGACATTCCTCCGGTCACGCCTGACTTTGTGGCGGAGATGGCGTGGTTGGGGCCTGTTGGCCCCGACTTCGTCGAGGCCGCCCGGTGGCCGGGCGGACGGGGGGCCTACGTCACGGTGGCGGACATCGAGTACGCCTTCACTGCGGACCACGAGGATCTCGCGGGTCGGGTGCCGCCCGCCGTGTGGGGTTGGGAGTCGGGGGACTACGCGTTCCACGGCACGATGGTGCTCGGCATGTTGACGGCGGGGAACAACGGCTACGGCATGACGGGTGCGGTGGATGAGTCCGAGGTGCTGGTGTTGTCCCCATACGACGCTCGGCGTTGGTACGACGTCGCCGCGGCCGTGCTCGCGGCCGTCGAGCTGCTCGTGCCCGGCGACGTGTTGCTGATCGAGCAGCAGGGCTTCCGCAACGGCACTTATTGCCCGGCCAGCATCGAGCCGGATGTGTTTGACGCGATCGCGGCGGCGACCGCGGCGGGCATCGTGGTCATCGAGCCCTCGGGGAACGGCGAAGCCGACCTGGACGATCGGGTGTGGAACGGATGGTTCGACAGGGAAATCCAGGACTCCGGCTCGGTGATGGTGGGCGGCGGCGTCCCTCCGGGGGATCTCACAGAGCCCGCGCGAAGCTGGGGAGGCAGCTCGTATGGCGGGCGCATTGACGTTCAGGGCTGGTACGGCGAGGTCGCGACGCTGACCGACGGTGAACAGGGCGGCTACTACGCCGACCTGTTCTTTCCGGATGGTGACGGTCGGCAGGGGTACACTTCGTTCTTCAGTGGCACTTCCTCCGCTTCGGCGATGGTCGCGGCGGCGGCGGCCGTGGCCCAGTCGGTGCACGTCGCAACCACCGGCGCGCCGATGTCGCCGTCCGAACTCCGCGCCTTGTTGGTGAGCACGGGCAGCCCCCAGACCGGCGCTTCCTCCGCTGCGATCGCCACGCATCGGATCGGCCCGCAGCCCGATCTGCGTCGCCTCCTCCGAAGCCGGATTCGCTGAGCCCGCGGCTAGCGGGCGAGCTTCGCCAGATCCCGGTGCTGGGTCGCCTCCAGCAGCAGACGGTAGGTGGTATTGGTCGCCGCTTGAAACATCGTTGTCGCGGGGCACCGGAACTCACGCCCGCCGTAGCTCAGCACAATCTCGACAGATCCCTTCGGCGGAACTCGATTTCTATGGGGCAGCACGAGCACGTAGTTCAGCAGCTGTTGGATCACGTCACGGCGAAAGGCCTCCGGCTCGGTCCAGACCACCACGAGGCTCGTGCCGTCCCCCGTCCAGCTGGGCTGCGGGAGGGGCGGAGGCGGGCCGGGCTCCTCCACGGATCGGAGCTGGAATTCGAGGCTTTCGTCAGGGATGGTAGGCGGGGGGCGCTCGAGTCGTGGCGTTGCCCGCCCGGCAGGAGATGGCGGTGCGGGAGCGTCGCCGTCGTGCTCACGCATGAAGTCGGCGAAGGGATCAAGCGCCTCCGCCCT
>CANKTH010000023.1 GCA_947486185.1 Deltaproteobacteria bacterium | reverse complement strand
CGCGCGGGTACCGGCGGCGCGCCCGACGACCTCGACCGCGACGGTGACCTCGACCTCTTTCGTACGGGTGACGTCCAAAAAGTCCAGGTGCTCAATCTCCCGGCTTACGGGGTGACGCTGAACCTCGTTGATCAGGCAGGGGTGAGAAACGCCGGCCGAACGCACGGTGACGAAGACGTTGCGGTCGTTGGAGATACGGAAGATCTCCTCGATCGCGCGACGGTCAACGTCACACAGGAACGTGGTGCCGGTCTGCGCGACGAGCGCGGGCACCCGACCAGCGCGCCGGGCCCGACGGGCGGCGCCTTTGCCGCTCCCGACGCGCGGTGTCGCTTCGATGACGAAAGTGGACTCGGGGGTGGTCTGCATGGAAGATCTCCAGGACTAAGCTTGATTCCTGGGAGCCCCATCGGACACTCCGACCACACTGCCCAAACCCAGGCCTGAGAGCCTGCGTGCGGGTAATGAAGGCGAATGCACCATGGGGTTGGCTCCCAGGGAGCCGGTGCGATGCTGATTCCAGCGGATTCAGCGGGCCGGCGCTCTAATCCGTCGAGTCCAGGTCCGTCAAGAGCGTATTGCGCGGTTTCTGCGAGGGGAGCTCAGCGGAAGAGGCGACTGACCGAGTCGTTGGAGTGGATGGAGCGGATCGCCTCGCCGAACACCTGGGCGACCGACACCAGATGCAGCTTCTCGCACTCCCGAGACACGTCGTTCAGCGGGAGGGTGTCGGTGATGACGACCCCCTCGATTTTGCTCTCGTTGATCCGGCTGACCGCCGGACCGGACAGCACTGCGTGGGTAGCTGCAGCGAAGATCCGCCGAGCACCTCCGTCGGCGAGCGCGGCGGCCGCCTTCGTGAGCGTACCCGCCGTGTCGATCATATCGTCCACGATGATCACGTCTCGACCGCGTACATCGCCGATGATGTGGAGCGCCTCGGACTGGTTCGGACCGCTTCGGCGCTTGTCGATGATCGCGAGCCCGGCGCCCAGGCGCTTGGCAAAGCCTCGTGCGCGCTCGACGCCGCCTGCGTCGGGGCTCACGATGACCTTTTCGGTGCCCGGCAGCATCGTGGCGATCGCCGCGGACACCGCGCCCACCGCGTAGAGGTTGTCGACTGGAATGTCGAAAAACCCCTGAATCTGCCCCGCGTGCAGGTCCATGGTCAACACGCGGTCGATGCCCGCGGTGGTCAAGAGGTCGGCGACGAGCTTCGCCGTGATCGGGGCTCTCGGGGCGACCTTACGATCCTGCCGCGCGTAGCCGTAGTAGGGCATCACCGCGGTGACCCGGCCGGCGGAGGCACGTTTACACGCGTCCGCGAGGATCAGGAGCTCCATGAGGTGGTCATTCGCGGGCGAACAGGTGGGTTGAATCAGGTAGACATCGCGGACGCGAACGTTGTCGTCGATCTCCACCTGGGTCTCCCCGTCGGAGAACCGGCCCACCCGCGCCCGCCCGAGGGGCACCCCCAGCGAAGCGCAAATCGCTTCGGCGAGAGCCGGGTTTGCGCTGCCGCGGAAGAGTCGGATCTCCATGTACATACGGGACTCCCTGGTCGCCGACCCTCATCGCACAGCGCGCGCCGACCCGCAAGCTGCCGCGGTCCCGAGATCGCGAATCCGGGCCGGCGCCGAGCCGACCTTTCGGTTAGCCCGCCGGCCCATGTGGTGGATGCTCTTCGTCGGGTGTGATTTGTGGGAGACCACCCCTCCTATGGTGCCGCTGCCCCCGCCGGCGGCCGATGTCGCGCCGGCGCCGGCGTCCGATCCGAGCGAGCTCGTGCCTGAACCCCACTTGGGGGCGGCAGGGGTCGAGGCGCCCGCGCAGGTCGTCAGGGCCCAGAATCTCCAGGATTCGGCGATGCCCCCGCGGCTCCTGGTCACGGTCGACTTTGACCGCGCGACGTTTCGGGAGCTGGGGGACAAACTCGAAAAAGCATCCTTCGTTCTCTTGGATGGTGACGGAGAGACCTGGAGGGTACAGGCGCCGGCTGGTCGTTTCTGGTCCGAGCGGCTGATCGCGCTGCCCGAGGTAGCGAGCGTGTCGAGCGGGCTTGACCGCGATCTCCTTCCTTCCGGGAACTTCCGCGAAGGCGGGGCGACCTACGGCGCACACACGCTCCGGTTCACGTATCCGGAGGGGGGCCCCCCGGTGATGTCCATGCCGGGTTTTATGGCGCCAGAACCTACGCTTCCGCGAGCCGCGGGGCGGGAGCTCATCCGCTGTTTGAGCCCGCTCCGTTCGGATCTGGTCGACGGCGTGTCCGCGGGACCTGGTTGGGAGCGGGCGTTGATCGAGGCGCCGCCGGCGTGGGTGTTGCTGCTCTCGGGCTACGGGGCCTGCGGGGCGAGCGGATGGGTGCTGATGTCGGCCGATGGTGGGCTCGAGGGCCTGGAGGTCGGCGGAGAACCGGCGGCATCCGCTTCGGATGAGCACTATTTTGAGCTCGCTGCGCGGTTCTTGTCGTTGCCCCGTGGGAACGAGGACGACACGGCGGCTGCCGCCTTCGATATCCTACGCGTGGCTCCGGACACGACGCTGGCACGACACCTCCCGGCGCTCGCGCCCTCCAGTTGGCAGGTTCGGCTCTATGAGGAACTTGAACGCCGACTCCCTGAGGCGGCTCGCTCCGTCGCCAGCACCTCTTCCTCTCCGCTCCTGTTGGCGCAGGCGGCGGGCCAGGATCCCGCCCTCCGCGAGCGGCTTTTTGCCTCACCCGACACCAGCGTCTACGTGCTCCGGAGCATCGTCGGCACGGCTCCTGCGCCAGTGCTGGAGCGGCTCCGGGGCTCGGAGGATCCGGTCCTCCGCGGCCGCGCCTGGGCCGAGACCCTGGCCGCTTCGTTCGGGGCGTGTGACACAGAGCTGAAGCAGTCCAAGGACAGCAAGGACGTCCTGGTCTGGGCCAGCCTCTACGAACGTTGCCCCATGCCCGCGGTCCGCTCGCAGGTGTTCCAGCGGCTGATGACGGTCGACCGTATCCGCGCGACGGAGCTTGTCGAAGCGACGCTCTCTGCGCCTGAGACGGTGGAGTGCGGGGTCAACGCGGTGCGCCACGCCAACACCCTCGAACGAGATGAGCTACTGGTGGCGGTGGTTGGCCGCAACACGATCGACCGCGAGGTGCGGCTCGCCGCGCTCAAGACCCTCGGGCGCACCCGGCGGCACGCCGGATTCGAGGCTCTCGTCGGGAAGCATGCGGTCTTCCTGGGTTACGTGGAGCCGCAGGCCGATGGCTCGGCGGCAGGCGCCCCCCGATGAGCACCGGTTCGTACTGGCTGGAGGGGCGGCAGCCCCGGAGCCCTTCGTTGAAGGGCGATCATCAAGCCGACGTCGTGCTGATCGGCGCTGGCGTTGCGGGAGCGTCTGCGGCCCTCGCCCTGGCAGACAGCGGGGTGAGCACCGTCTGGCTCGAGGCAGGAACGGTCTCGATCGGGGCGTCCGGGCGAAACGCGGGTTTTGTCCTACAAGGTACCTGCGAGCGTTACTCGCGCGCGGCGGCGATCATGGGGCACGAACGCGCGCGTGCGGTCCACACACTGAGCCGGCAGAACCACCAGGCGATGGTCGAGGCGATCGACCGCTTCGGTATCGACTGCGGTTACCAGCGACGGGGGTCCCTCCAGCTCGCGGAGTCCCCTTCCGAAGAGCGGGATCTCACCGAGTCAGCCGCGCTCCTCAACGCCGACGGTTTCGTCGCACAGGAGCTCAGCGGCGACCAGCTCCCGGCGTGGTGCGCTGAGGCGGGCTTTCGGCACGGCGTGTTCCTGCCCGACGACGGCGAGCTCGATCCGGCCGCATTTGTGTCCGGGGTGGCCGACGCCGCGGTCGCTGGCGGCGTTCGCCTGTTCGAACGAAGCCCGGTCTTGGAGGTGTCTGCACCCGAAGCCGGGGATGCCTACGTCCGCACCCCTGACGGCAGCGTACGCGCAAGCCTGGTCCTGGCCTGCACCAACGCCTGGGCCGGCGAACTTTTTCCGTGGTTCCGAGACCTCGTGAGTCCGGTGCGCGGTCAGATGTTGGCGACCGCGGCTGTACCGCCGCTGTTTCACTGTCCGGTCTACGCCGATCACGGCTTTGACTACTGGCGGCAGGATCGGCACGGGGTGATCGTGCTCGGGGGTTGGCGCAACCTGGACCCCCACGCCGAGGTCGGCATCGAAGATCGCCTACACCCGGAGATCCAGGACAGTATGACCGCATTTATCCACCGTTTCTCCGCGTTGCGCGGGGTGGAGATCACGCATCGGTGGGCGGGCACCATGGGCTTCTCGCGTGACGGCCAGCCGATCGTCGGCTCGGTGCCGGGCTCTCCCGGCGCGCTGGCGGCGGTAGGCTTCACCGGGCACGGCTTTGGATTTGCGTGGCTCTGTGGCCGGGCCCTGGTTGAGCTGGCGAACCACGGGCAGAGCGAGGTGGCGACGCTGTTCAGCTCCCGGCGGCTCATTGTGTGATCGGGGGCTGCCTGTTCGGCGGCTGTTCGCGCTGTTCGCCGCGCTCGGGCTGCCCGGGCGCCCGCCCCGAAGCGGCGTTGAACCCTGACGAGGACCCGAGGGCCCGCGCGGCCTAGGAGGAGTGGCAGCATGGACCTGGCCTTGGACACTGAGCTCGCCCGACGCTTCCTCCTGGCCATCCTGCTCGGGGGCCTGGTTGGGATCGAGCGGGAAAAGCGTCGGGAGCAGGAGGGAGAGAGCCCGGTCGTCGGCGGACTCCGCACCTTCACGCTGGTCGGACTCGCTGGTGCCACCTCCGCCTGGCTCGGCCGGATCATCGGCATGGATCTTCTCTTTGTGCTCGCCGGCGCGGCGATAGCGCTCGTATTTGTGCTTGCACCTCGGGCGGTCGGTGGTGAGCAAGAGGCTACGCCTGGCCTGACGACAAAAACCGCGGCAATCCTTGTGTTCATGCTGGGTGGCGCCACGATGTACGGGCAGGCCGAGACGGCGGTGGCGCTGGCGGTGACGATCTCAGGGATCCTCGCACTGAAGGAGCCGCTCCATGGAATGGTTCGGCGCGTGGGTACGGTAGACCTTGTTGCCGCCTTGAAGCTTCTGTTTGCCACGTTCATCGTGCTGCCGATGCTGCCGGACACCGCCCTGGACCCCTGGGGCGTGCTCGTGCCCTCACGGCTTTGGATGTTGGTGGTGCTGATCTCGGCGCTCTCGCTCGCTGGCTACGTGGCGGTGCGGGTGCTCGGGGAGAGGCGGGGCAGCGTCGTGACCGGATTCTTCGGTGGGCTCGTCTCCTCCACCGCGGTGACCCTCGCTTTTGCGCGTTCGAGCAGGCTTCCGAGCGCCGTGCCCTTTGCGCTCGCCGCGGGAGTGCTCCTCGCGTGGACGGTGATGTTCATCCGCGTACTCGTCGAGGTCGCGGTGGTCCACGCGCCGCTGCTACCGAGGTTGATCTTGCCGATGGGCGTGATGGCTGCGCTATCCGTGATGGCCGCGGCCTTCTGCTACTACAAGATCCGGTCCGCGCCGGACGCGCCTCCTGGCGAGGTGAGCTTGCAGAACCCCTTCAGTCTCACCGCCGCCGTGAAATTCGCGGCGTTTTTCGCGGCGATCCTGCTTGCGGTGGAGCTTGTGCGCGAGCACGCGCCTGGGAGCGGAGTCTACGCGCTGGCGGCGCTCGCGGGCACCACGGACGTCGATGCCATCACGCTGTCGATGGCCGGCACGGTCCGGGACGGCGGCGATCCCACCCAGGCGGCGCTGGCAATCGGGGTGGCCGCGCTCACCAACACCCTCGTGAAGGCGACGATGGCGCTCACGCTGGGGAGCAGCGGATTCCGCAAGGTCATCGGCGTCGCGGCAGGGCTGGTGACGCTCGCCGGCATCGGCGCGCTCGTGGTGACCGGCCTGGGCGGCTGACCGCCGCGTGGGCCCGGGGGCGTCAGCGGCGGAGCGGAGTCGGCCAGCTACTCTCCGGGGGTAATGGCTCGAGCCCTTCTGCGCCCTCAACGCGCCGATCAAGCTGGATGTTGCCGTAGAAGCGGTCCACTTCGGCCACCCAGCCGAGCGTGTCCACCTCGCTCGGCTCCTCCGGCACGCTGAGGAGCTTTTGCCTGGCTTTTTCCCACTGGCCGCGCGCGCTCCGCGGGCTCTGGCGCCGGAGATGTTCGAGCGAGACCGCGCCCTGGATCAACCCCTGGAGCAGGACCCGCCGCGGCCCGGAAGCGTGTTTCCAGGCGAGCTCCAAGAGCTCGTGCGCTTCGAACCACGAGCGCGTACAGAGGCACTCGATGCCGAGCGCGACCGGATCAGCGCCTTCGGCGAGCTTCAAAGGGGAAAACCTAGGAGCACACGCGCTTTCCACGGGAGCTCTCCTTCGGGCGCGCCGACCACCTCGGCGACCACGCTGGCCGCCGCCCACCAGCGCTGCCGCGCGTAGGACAGCACCGGGCCCAGTGAAAGATAGCCTTCTACCTCGTCACCCAACGCCAGCTCGTGGATGAGCTCGGCCCCGACGCCGAACCGGTCATTCCCCGGGCGCACGGCGATGGCGAGGTTGTTCTCCACCACCGTCTCGCGCTCAATCTCGATCTCGAAGGCGGCGAGGTTGTTCTGGTCCGCCGTGTCGCGCTCGGGCGCCACCACCACCCTCTCGAACTCGAGCTCGCCGACGAGGTTGTAGGCGACGAGCACCGGCCCGATCTCCTTGTCGACGAGGATCTTGGCCTCGAACTCGGAGCCCATAGGCTTGAGGCTGGCCTCTGCGTACAAAGCGAGTCCCACCGGCTTCACGTGGCGGCTCAAGATGCGGTAGGTCCACTCCGACGACACGCCGTCGTAGGCGAAACCGTCCGCCTCGGTGCTGCCGAAGTTGAGGTAGAAGGCGCTCTGGAGTCGGTCGCTCACGCCGACCTCGAACGCGAGCCGGTGGGCGAACTCGAAGCCGTAGGTGCCCGGGCTGATCGTGGTCCAGGGCTCGATCTCGACGGCGTTCCGCGGCAGAGTCTCGGTCTCGTAGACATGCGTGAAACGCCGCTCATTCGCGGAGGCCGGCGATAGCAGCGCGAGCGGGATGAGGATGGATCCGAGGTACATGGTGCGGGGCCTCAACGGTGGGATTCCGGCCGCCGACAGCGCGGTGGCGGGTCGGCCGCTCTATGTGTCGCCAACTGCAAGGTCAAGCGCCCCGCGGCAGCAACCCGCCGCGTGACATCGGGCCCAGGGCGGGCGCACCCGGGCCAAGCCGGCCCGCCCGCACCGCGACGAGCTCCGCGAGCACGGCGATGGCGATCTCGGCGGGACTCTCGGCGCCGATGTCGAGGCCGACAGGCGCGCTCACCCTGTCGAGCTGGGTCGGCTCCACTCCGCTCGCACGAAGACGAAGGAAAAACTTGGTGATCTTGGACCGGCTGCCGATCACACCGAGCCACGCCCAGGGCTTGCTGAGTAGAAGTTCGAGTAGATCCTGGTCAAGTCCGTGATCGTGGGTCGTAATCAACACGTAGCTCTGCGGGTGGATCGACATCGTCCGGGCGTGGGCCCGCGGTTCTACCACTCGGCGCTCACATTCCGGGAAACGTGCTTCATTGAGCCATTCTTCGCGACTGTCGATCACCGTGGTCCGGAAGTTCAGCGCCGCGCCGAGCCGCGCGACCTCACCGCCGACATGCCCGGCTCCGAAGATCACCAGCTCGTTCCGAGGCAGCATCGGCTCCACATAAACCTCCATCGCACCACCACAACACATCCCGAGGTCTCTCGTCAGGTGCACCGAGAGCCGCTGGGCGCGCCGACTCCGGATGACATCCAGGCCCGCGCGGATCACCTGGTACTCAAACTGTCCCCCACCGACGGTGCCCATCATCCGACCGTCGGCAAATACCAACAGGCGAGCGCCCGTATGGCGCGGGGCCGACCCTGCGACGCCGATCACCGTCGCCAGGGCCGCTGGCTCTTTGAGCTCGGCCAGCGCGCGCCAGATCTCGGTCGGAGCGCCGGGAATCGGCGAGAGATCAAGCTCCAACCCTGGTAGCGCCGGGTCTCGCGGCCGCCCGCTCATATGCCAGCTCGCGCACGCACGCGCCGGAGGGCCGCTCGTGCGAGCGCGATGGTCTCCGAAATATCCCAGCCACGAACCTTGCCGTTGGCCACCACCTGCTCGCCACCCACCCACACCTCGCTCACCGCCCGGCTGTCGAGCGCGTAGACCACCGCACCGTCGGGCGGGCCGTCACCCCAGAGCACGTCCGGGTCGAGCACCAGGAGGTCGGCGAGGGCGCCCGCGACCACCCGTCCTGCGGGAATCCCAAGGGCCTCCGCACCGTTCTGGGTAGCCAGCCGTAGCGCGAGGGCTGCGGGCATCGTCTCCGCACCGAGCCGGGGTTTAGGGAGCAGGGCGGCGAGGCGCAGCTCGGCGAACATGTCGAGACGGTTGTTACAAGGTGCGCCATCGGCGCCCAGCGATACGTGGACTCCCCGGGCGATGAGCTCCGGGATCGGCGCGACGCCGCTCCCGAGCTTGAGGTTGGAGGAGGGACAATGGAGGACCCGCGTGCCGGTCTCGGCCAGGACGCGGATCTCGTCGTCGCTCACGTGGATACAGTGCGCGAGCAGCACGTCTGGCCCCACGAGCCCCAAATGTGCCAACCACTCGACGTTGTCCATCCCGGTCATTGACCGTACAAGCTTGACTTCGTCCCGGTTCTCGCTGGAGTGGGTGTGGATGAGGCAGCCCATGCTGCGCGCGACGCGAGCGGTCTCGACGAGGAGATCGGCCGAGCACGACGGCACAAAACGCGGGGCGAAAGCGTAACGAAGCCGTCCGCGGCGGTGCCAGCGGCTGGCGATCGCTGCGGCGCTCTCGATCGAGACGCGCGTCGGCTCGGAGAGCCCCGCCTCATTGGGTATGTCCATCATCGCCTTTCCGGCCGTCAACCGGAACCCTACCTCCTCCGCGGCGCGGAAGACCGCGTCGGTGTGGTGCACGGTGGCCATGTCCAGGGCCGCGGTGGTGCCGCCGAGCAGGAGCTCGGTGATGCCGAGACGGGCCGAAGCGTAGACGCTCTCTTCGTCATGGCTACGTTCGAGGGGCCAGATCCGCGTGCGGAGCCAATCGAGGAGCTGAAGATCGTCCGCAAGTCCGCGAAACAGGGTCTGTACGAGATGGATGTGGCTTTGAACAAAACCGGGGAGCAACCACCGGCCGGACAGATCGACGATCCGCGTGTCTGGCCCGGTGGGCAGCGTGGGGGCGAAACGGGTGCCGACCGCGACAATAGAGGAGCCAGAAACGGCGACATCGACCACGGTGGCGTCGTCGTCGTCACCAACGAGCACACGCGCGCCGCGAAAGAGCAGCGGAGGGGAGGGGAGCATCCCGCCCGCATATTCCGGCGCGGGGCCTCGCACCGCCACGCGGTGGACACGCGCGGCGGTGAGAGCGGGAAAGCGGGAGACTGGCCTTCCGCCGGGTTGACCCGCGGCCGTGGTCCGCGTAGGCTTGCGCGCGATGCGGCAGACGGCGACAGCTCGATCGGGTGAGAGGAGAGGTGCGGCGCCGTGGCTCCCGGCTTTTGTGCTGTCTACCTTGTTGATTGGCCCCGGCGTGGGGCCGTTCTCGTCAGAGGCGCTCGCCGCTGAGCCCAGCGTGCTGCAGGGTCGGGTCTGGCAGCACCTCGCCGCCCTCCCTACGCCCTACCCGCTCACGGGGGTCTCGGTTCAACCGGGGGACGGCGGGGCCTGGCTCGTCGGGGACGCTTCGGGCAGCGTCTTTCTGTCCATCGACGGGGGTCAAAACTGGGAGGGTGTGCTCGATCCCGTAGCGGGTCTCTCCCCGAGCGGACGGCGCAGTCTCGAGGGTGAAACAGCGCAAGACACGATGGACGACGAGGAGATGCTCGCGGAGGCGGAGGCCGTCGAAGGGCTGAACCCCGAGAGCGCCGCGTCGATGGCGATGCGGACGGCGCGTGAACAGGGCCTGATCGCGGCGTCAGCGCGTGATCCGGGTCGCCCCTGGTGGCACCCCGCGGAGCCCGACATCGCGCTCGTGGCGCGCCCCGACGGCATCTGGCGCAGCCGGGATGGCGGCACGGTGTTTCAGCAGGTGTGGCCTACGGGCGCCACGGGTTTTGCGTTGGGCCCCCAAGGGGTGCTGATCGCCGGCACGGACGACGGGGTGTTGTACTCCACCGACGCGGGCGCGACCTGGATCGATGTGGTCGACGAGACCGATGAGATCCCCGTGAACGCGGTGGTCGAGGCCCACGGGCGGCTCTATGCCGCGACCGAGATGGGGCTCTACAGCAGCGCCGACGGGGTGCGGTGGGGCGCCGTAGCGGGCCTGCCATGGGGCGCGGTGAACGCCGTGGCCGTTGATCCCTTGTGGAAAGGCGGGCTCTGGGCCGCGACAGATAGCGCGCTGATGCGGAGCGACGACGGCGGCAGCAATTTCTACAGCGCTGGACGCCAGCCGATGCGGGGGCTCGTGGGCCTGGCGCTCCACCCGGACAGTGGCCTGCTCTTGGCCTGGGGCGCGGACGGCGTGTGGGCTTCCGGGGACGGGGGCGTGAGCTGGGCGCCCCACGCACGGCTGCTCACCGAGCCCGACGTCCGCGGGCTCGGATGGATCCAGGGGGAGCTGATCATCGCGACGGCGAGCGGCCTCTGGCGCTACGTCGCCCCCGGCGAGGTTGAGGATCTCAAGCTCAAGAATGAGCAATATCTCCCGTTACGCGACGCGGTCGCGGTGTCCGTGCGGCGTCCGGGGCTCGACACCGCGAGCGTCGCGTTGTCGACCCGGCAGGCCGCGGCGCGTTTCGTGCCGAACCTCGAGATGGGCGTTCATTGGAGCGACCAGATCGCACGGCAATCCTATCTGATTGACGGATACACCCTGGAGCCCCAGGGCGGCGGCTGGCAGGTCTGGACGCGTCTCTGTTGGGGAAGCTGCTCGACGACCGCCTCTTATTCAACCACCGACGCCGATACCATCGACGCCGTCGAATCGGCGATCGCCGACGCGGTGGATGAGGGGAAGACCGTCGGTGAAGTAGTGGATGAAGTTGGAGATCTTGCCGACATGAGCTTGACCGAGGAGCTGCTCGACGCGACGACCGAGGACATGTTCGTGACCGGCGGCACGGTGTACAGCGCCGACGACGTCGTCTCAGCGGCGGCCAACGTCTCCCAACAGATCCTCCGATATCGGACCCGCCTGGGCGGGGACGTTGCCGCAGCGTGGATCTCCCGCCAGCGGCTCGCGGAAGACCGTGCCATCGTCGGCACCCGCTCATTACAGGCGCAGGTAGAGCACGAGCTGAAGATCGCCGAGCTTGACGCGCGCCTGGACATCTGGACCAACGGGGCGTTCACCCGCTCCCTCACGACCATCGAGGCCAAGCCATGATTCTGCTCCTGCTCACCCTCCTCACCGCGCCGGGCCGCGCCGCCGACTACACCAACGTCGAACAGGTGCTCGCCACCTTCTCGGCGGAGCCCACTATCGCGGCGGTGCATGCCATGACCATGGAGTATTCCAAGACCGACAACCGTTATGTCGAGGCCTGGCTCCGTGCTGCCAAGAACGCGGCGTGGCTGCCTGAGCTCGTCGCGCAGTACGGCTACAGCGACTCGTTGGACAACGGCTTCACCTACCAGACCGGCACCTACGAGTGGGACGCGGACGAACCCCTGGCGGACGACATCGGGGTCGGGATCGACCAGGACGTCGATGTACGCGTCAAGTGGCAGCTGTCCAAGCTGGTCATGTCGAGCGATCGCATCCGGGTGATCAGCGAGACGCAGGACATCGTGAAGCTGCGCGACAAGGTGCTCGAGCAGGTGACCCGGGTCTACTTCGAGCGCCGGAGGCTCCAGGTCGAGATGCTGTTGAACTCCGGCGATCTGAAGGCCCAACTCAAGAATGAGCTGAGACTGCAGGAGCTCACCGCGCAGATCGACGCGATCACCGGCGGGCGCTTCAGCGAAGCGCTGGTCAAAAAGTAGGGCGTATTTTGAGCTCTTCTCCCGCCGACGCCTCCGCCGCTGCAACCTCGTCGCATGCCCGGCCCTCCGCCGCCGAGGGCGCACGCGGGCATGACTGGATCCTGGTCCTCGACTTTGGCTCGCAGTACACCCAGCTTATCGCCCGGCGGATTCGGGAAATGGGCGTCTACTGCGAGATTCAACCGTGTAATCGGAGGTTCGCGGTGCAGCCCGCGCTCCGAGGCGTCGTACTCTCGGGCGGGCCGTCGAGCGTATACGATGCGGACGCCCCGCCATTTGACGAGGCCTGGCTCGGCGCCGGCCTGCCGCTACTTGGGGTGTGCTACGGGATGCAGCTGTTGGCCCACCGGCTGGGGGGTGAGGTACAAGCTTCGGGACATCGCGAGTACGGTGCGGCGCAGGTGGACGTGCGCCCGAGCGCCGATCCGGTGTTCGGGGGCCTGCCGGCGTCGATGCCCGTGTGGATGAGCCATGGCGACCAGGTCCGGCGTCTTCCCTCCGCTTTTGAGGTGTTGGCGAGCACGGCCACGTGCCCCGTGGCGGCGATGGGCGATACGGCCCGGCGCTTCTTCGGCGTACAGTTCCATCCCGAGGTGGTGCATACGCCGGAAGGCCCTCGGATCTTGAGGAATTTCGTAGTGGACGTGTGTGGTGCGCGCACGGACTGGACCATGGGGAGCTTTCTCGGCGAGCAGGTCGCCCGGCTCAGGGAGAAGGTCGGTAACGACCACGTGTTGTGCGCGCTGTCGGGTGGGGTGGACTCGGCGGTAGCGGCGGCGATCCTGCAGCGGGCGATTGGCCCGCAGCTCCATTGCGTTTTCGTCGACAACGGCCTGCTGCGCGCCGGCGAACGTGAGGCGGTGGTGGAGGACTTCACCGAGATGGCCCTCACGGTGGTCGACGCCTCCGAGCGTTTCCTCGGCGCCCTGGTGGGCGTGACCGATCCCGAGAGAAAACGAAAGATCATCGGGGCGGAGTTCATCCGGGTGTTCGAGATCGAGGCACGCCGCCTGGCCGCCGATGGTTGCCGCTGGCTCGCGCAGGGCACCCTGTACCCGGATGTCATCGAGAGCGTGAGCTTTCGTGGCCCAAGTGTCACGATCAAGAGCCATCACAACGTCGGCGGACTGCCGCCCGACCTCAGCTTTGAGCTGATCGAGCCGCTCCGTGAGCTCTTCAAGGACGAAGTCAGGGTCTTGGGCCGCGAGCTGGGCCTGCCGGATCGCCGTGTGGATCGCCATCCTTTTCCGGGTCCCGGCCTGGCGGTACGGTGCTTGGGCGAGGTGCTACCTGAGCGCCTCGACCGGCTCCGGCGGGCGGACCGGATCTTCGACGAGGAGCTTCGGCGCGCGGACTGGCACTCCCGGCTCTGGCAGGCCTTTGTCGTGCTTCTGCCGGTGCGCTCGGTGGGTGTGATGGGCGACGGCCGCACCTATGAGGAGGCCTGTGTGCTCCGTGCGGTCTACTCCACCGACGGGATGACGGCCGAGGTGGCCCCGCTGCCCACCGAGCTCCTGACGCGTGTTTCAACCCGGATCATCAACGAGGTGCGCGGTATCAACCGCGTCGCGTTCGATGTCTCGACCAAGCCGCCCGCCACCATCGAGTGGGAGTGAAACGAACCCAGACGCGCGGCAGGTTCAGCTACAGTCGCCGCAGCGCCCCGAGAACTCCACCCTGGCCGAAGTCGGTACTCCGCGGAGCGTAGTTGTGACCCACTCAGCCGGTACATCCTCGAGGCCCCCGCAGACCTGGCAACGGAGGTGGTGGTGGGGATCGGGGTTGGGGTCGTAACGCAGCTCGTCGCCGGTAGGGATCGCGGTGATCGCGCCGATCTCGACCAGCAGCCCGAGCGTGTTGTACACCGTCGCCCGGCTTGAGAGCGGAAAGTCCCGGGTGACCGCCGCGAGCGCCATCGCCGCCGTGGGGTGATCGTGGCGGCCCGCCAACCAGCGGACAATCGCGCGCCGCTGCGGGGTCAGCGCGTGACCCGCGGCGACCACGACTTCTTCCAGGCGCTCGGCGAGCGGCTTTGACGTGTCCATACCGACTCGTGCCCGTTTACGGGCGTCCTGTCAAGGGCTTTCTCGGATGACCCCACGGAGCTGAGGAGGCCATATGACGTGCTGTGTTATATTACAGTTGCGATATGTGAATCTGATGCGGAAACATCGGCGCATGTCTTTCAGCACCACGCTCCGCTGGGAAGCCCCGGCCGTCTCCGAGTCCCCATCCTCTGAGGCCCTGTCCAAGATCCACGACCTGGCGCACCGGAACTGTTTCGTGGCCAATTCGATCCGTTTCGAGGTACGTATCGAGCCGGTGGTGTGAGCCGCCTACAAGCCGAGGGTCTGCCGCACTCCGTCGACGAGATCCCGGTAACGGCCGGCGTCCTCGACCTGCTCGATCTTCAACGCGTACAAGAGGTGGGACTCCCCGCGGGAGAGGGTTGCCACCCGCGCGCCCAGCTCCATCGGCGCTCGGTCAGGCAGGCCGATACGAAGCCGAACCTGGCCGTGCTCCACCAGGACGAGGCGGAAGTCGAGGGGGGCGGTGACGGTCCATTCACCGGGCGCGACGTCGACAACGCGGGCTTCGCCGTGGATCAGCGAGACCGGCCCGCCGTTCGGCGGCAGCACCTCGAGCACCAGCGTGCCTGGCACCCGTTCCGCGCGCCGCCAGCCGTCGAGAAATCCAAGAAGTACGCCGTCCTGGCTGCGGTCAGGTACGGTGACCCCTGCGCGTAGGACCGACGCTTCGAAGGTGTAGGACACCCCCTCGACCGTCAGCCAGCAGCGTACGTCCACCCCGCCGGAGAGCACGCCGGGGGCGAGCGTGAGCACGATGCCGCCACGCTCGACGCGCACGACACGCGCCCGAAGCCACGCGCCGTTTCGGGGCAGGACCTCGCAAGCAAGGCGCTGCTCCGCGGCAGCTTCCAGCACGCGACGAGGGTCCTCCATGGCGGCTCCAGTGTTAGGTTGGGGGGGTGCGTATCGCTCATATCACCGATCTTCACGTCGAAGTGCCTCCACGGCTTGGCCAGCTCTTCAACAAGCGGTTGATCGGGGCCACAAACCTCTATCTCCTCGGTCGGAGCCACCATTTTTCAGCACGTGCGGTAGAGGCGCTGGTCGCCGCGGTGCTGGAGCAGGCGCCGGACGCGCTGGTCTGCACCGGTGATCTCACTGCCACCGGCACGCCCGAGGAGTTCAGCAAGGCCCGCGAGCGCCTGGACCCGCTGCTCCGCGCCTTCCCCACGCGGATGATCCCGGGCAACCACGACGTCTACACGGGCGAGAGTGTTGGTCGTTTCGCCGAGTATTTTGGCGAGTGGTGCGGACCGGCCACCTGGCAGGGCCTGCACCTGGCGTCGCTGGACGTGTGCCGGGCCCACGTGTTGTCGAGCGGCTACGCGACCGACGCGGCCTTGGCCGCTCTCGATGAGGAGCTGGGCCAACATGCGGGACCAAGCTGGATTTTGTTACATTACCCCCTGCGCGGCCGCAAGGGCGCGCCTTATGGCCCGTGGACCCGGAACGTCGAGAACGCCGCCGCGGTCGAGGCGCTGATCGATCGGCACCCCGGGGTCACCGCGGTGCTCCACGGGCACGAACATCACGGCTTCTCAACCCGACTCCCGTCGGGCGTCCCGATCTACAACCCGGGCGCGAGCGGCTACAACTTCCTGCCGGATCGTCGGCGCACCGCCCATTTCAATGTCTACGACGTAGAGGCGGGTCGTGTCGCCGGCATCTCCCGCTTTGCCTTTGATGGAGAACGATTTTTGCGTGAGCCGGGCGGCGCGTACGCGACGGGTGGCTGAGGCGCACGAGCGTGGAGGCGGGGCACTTTGACTCCGTCGGGCGTTGAGCCGCGAACGGGCGGCCACAACACGATAGGAGGGGCCATGGCACATAGAGTCGTCCTGGCCGGTGGGGGTACCGGCGGTCATGTATATCCGGCGTTGGCGATGGGTGACGCGCTGTTGGCCCGCGGGCACCAGCTCTTCTACTACGGGGACGCCGGCCGGCTGGAGGGTCGGGTCGCGCCTGAGCGTGGTTATGCCTTTCGTGCCGTAGAAGCAGCTCAATATCCGCGTGGTGGCGTCCTGGCCAAGCTGCGTTTTGCCTTCGCGCTGCTCCGCTCGATTCGCGCCGCTCGGAGACTGCTGAGAGCCGATCAGGCCAGCCTCGTGCTCGGCGTAGGCGGTTACGTCATGGCGCCTACGGTGCTCGCGGCGTGGACCCTCGGGATTCCCGCCGCGATCCACGAAGCCAACGTCACGCCGGGGCTCGCGAACCAGCTCTGTGCACGGGTCGCCTCGCTCGTGCTGCTCACCTACGCCGAGACCGCGCGACACCTCCGGAGCCGCGCGCCCATAGAGGAGGTGGGGTGCCCGGTCAACCCGAAGATCCTGGGCGGGGATCGCGCCGCAGCGGCGGAACGTTACGGCCTCGATCCTGCACATCCGACACTACTCGTGGTGGGCGGCTCGCTCGGCGCGGCGACGATCAACAAGATCGGCATCGCCGTGGCGCAGCGCGCCGGGCGCGAGTTTCAGGTGGTCCACGTGACTGGGCCGAAGTACCACGACGAGGTTCGCAAGGCGTATGGCACCTTGCCCGCGCGCTTTGCTCTGGTGGGCTACGAGGACCGAATCGGGGACGCTTATGCCCTGGCGGATCTGGTGGTCGGCCGGGCCGGCTCGTCTACGCTGGCTGAGCTCTGCGCGGTGGGGCGCGGCAGCGTGTTGATCCCCTCGCCCAACGTGACCGAGAACCACCAGGAGGGTAACGCCCGCGCCCTAGAGGCCGCCGGCGCGGCGCGGGTATATGTCGAGAAGGGGCTCGACGTCGCCGAGGTAGTCGAACGGATCGTGGCGGATATGTCGGATGGGGCCGCGCTTCAGGCCCGATCGGCCGCGGCGGCCCGGCTCGGGCGGCCGCAGGTCGCGGATCGGGTGGCGGATCTGCTTGAACAGAACTTTGGGAGGGGTCGATGACGTCCGCGCTGCCGTTTACCAATCGGGAGCTGTCCTGGTTGGAGTTCAACGCGCGCGTACTGGACGAGGCGCGTGACCCGACGGTGCCGCTGCTCGAACGCCTGAAGTTCCTGGCAATCTTCAGCTCCAACCTCGATGAGTTCTTCATGGTGCGCTACGCGGGTGTGT
Organism: Deltaproteobacteria bacterium; assembly: GCA_947486185.1. Taxonomy (GTDB): domain Bacteria; phylum Myxococcota_A; class UBA796; order UBA796; family SXON01; genus CANKTH01. The sequence continues at coordinate 33,673 of CANKTH010000023.1, read as the reverse complement.
GCCGCCAGATCGGCGCTGGTGTGACCACGGCGGGCCCGGACGGCATGCCGCCGAAGTTGGTGGCCGAAAAAGTCGCGAGGCGCGCGCACGAGTTGGTCGAGCTCCAACATCACCTGCTCACCAGCGAGCTCCTACCCCAGCTCGCGCGTGAGGGCATCGTGATCCACCGCGCCGAGGAGCTGAGTCCCGAGCAGACCGCCTGGGTGGACGCCTGGGTGGAGCACACGCTTTTCCCAGTATTGACGCCGCTTGCCGTCGATCCCCAGCACCCATTTCCTTACCTTGCCAATCGTAGCCTCGGTCTGTTCATTCGGCTCGATCCGCCGGAGGGGCCGGATCGTATCCCCCACGCGGACCTCGTGGTGGTGCCGGTGCCGACCACCCTCGCCCCGCGCTTCCTGAAGCTGCCCTCGGCAGGAGAAGGGACGGAGTTCGTGCGGCTTGAGGACGCGATCCGCATCTACCTTCCCCGGCTTTTTCCGAGCTCCCGGATCCTGAGCTCGCACGTCGTCCGTGTGACGCGGGACGCTGAGCTCGACCTGCCGGAGCAGCAGCCGGACGATCTCCTCCGGACCATTGAGGACGCCGTGAGGAACCGTCGGCTGGGCGCGCCGGTGCGCCTCCAGTACGAACCTGGGCTCTCGCCCGAGATCCGGGCGCTCCTGCAGCAGGAGCTTGAGCTCGATCCAAGCGATCTGTACGCGACGGCGGGGTTCACCGCCCTGACGGACCTGGGTCAGCTGGTGTCCCAGATCCCCCGGCCCGATCTGCGCGAGCCGCCCCACTACCCGCGGCAGGTCGCCGCGTTCGAAGACGCGCCGGACATCTTCGCGGCAATCGCGAGCGGCGACATCCTGCTGCACCACCCCTACGATGACTTCGGCTATGTCTCGAAGTTCATCCAGGCTGCGGCCGAGGATCCCGCGGTGTTGGCGATCAAGATGACGCTCTACCGCACCACCGGAGACTCGGCGATCGCGCGTGCGTTGTCCAATGCCGCGCGGCACGGGAAACAGGTGGCCGTGCTCGTCGAGCTGCAGGCCCGATTCAATGAGGAGGCGAACATCGCGTGGGCCCGGCACCTCGAGGCGGAGGGCGCGCACGTCGTGTTGGGCATCGCGGGGTTCAAGACGCACTGCAAGATGGCGCTGGTGGTGCGGCGTGAGGGTGAGGGCCTGAGGCGTTACTGTCACGTCGCCACCGGCAACTACAACGACCAGACAGCGCGCTTCTACACGGACCTGGGGCTTTTCACCTGCAACGATGGCTTTGGCGCCGACCTGAGTCACCTGTTCAACCTGCTCACCTCCTACGTGCGTCCCCCACCACTCCGCCATGTGTTGTTCTCGCCGACCACCATGCGGAGCGGCCTGGTCGCGCGGATCCAACGCGAAGTCGCGCACCGTAAGGCCGGTCGTCCCGCACACATCATCGTCAAGCTCAACTCCCTGACGGATCCCGGATTGATCCTCGAGCTCTACGAAGCGAGCCGTGCTGGGGTGTCGGTGGATCTGATCGTTCGCGGAGTGTGCTGCTTACGTGCGGGCGAGCCGGGCTGGTCGGAGAACCTCCGCGTGCGGAGCATCGTGGACCGGTTCCTGGAGCACGCGCGGGTGTACTGGTTCGACAATGGGGGCGATCCCGAGTGCCTGCTCTCCAGCGCGGACTGGATGACGCGCAACCTGGACCATAGGATTGAGCTGGCGTTTCCTCTGCTGGATCCGGCTCTGCGACGCAGGGCGCGCGAGATCCTGCAGAAACAGTTGGATGACAACACCAAGTCGCGGATCCTCCTCCCCGACAGCACGAGCTTCCGACCGGTGGTCGGGGCGATTCCCGTGCGCTCTCAGGCCGCGTTGTTAGAGGTGTGATGCCCTCTCATCCCGCGAGCGACGCTCTGAAGCAGGCCCCCCGCATTGGCCCCGAATCCAACAGTTCGAGGCGCCCGCCCATCGCGGTGAGCAGCTTGCGGCAGATCGCGAGGCCCAGGCCCGTTCCGCGCGCGCGCGTGGTGTAGAAGGGCTGGAAGATCTTCTCGAGATCTTCCTCTTTCACCCCCGGACCGTTGTCCGCGATGACGATGCTGCCGGGCGCGAGGTGGATCTCCACCCGGCCTGACGCCCCGACCGCCTGCACCGCGTTGAGCACCAGGTTGAGCACCACCTGGGCCAGGAGATTCGCATCGGCGATCGCCTCTCCCTGGCCGATCAACACGAGCTCGACCTCCGGGTGGTCCCGCGCGACGAGGTCGCGGATGCTGCTGCAGGCGTCCAAGAGATCGATACGCTCGGTCTTCGCCTGGCTGGGGCGGGCGAAGGCGAGCAGGTCGGTCACCAGGGCGTCGAGCCGCCGCACCTGCTGTTCAACTTTGTCCATGATGGGCTTTCTACGGTCACTGTCGGGCAGGCTGCGGGCGATGACCTGGATGGCGCCAGAGATGCCGGCAAGGGGATTACGGAGCTCGTGCGCGACGGCGGCGGACAGAGCGCCGAGCTGGGCGAGGGACTCGGACTCCCGGAGCCGTGCTTCCGTGCGGATGGTCTCGGTCAGCTCCTCGACGTGGAGCAGCACCCGGGCCAGGGGATGCTCGAGGGGCACCACATTGATGCGGAAGACACGTTCGCGGCCGTCGATCCGTGTATCGACCCGGGGAAGCAGGATCTCGCGGTGGGTGTTCGTCGCGTGGCGCACCTGCTCGGTGAGCTCGGCGGCGGCGATCAGCGCGGCGGGGAGCGCGTCGGCGAGCTCGAGATGCACCACCTCGCGATCGCCAAAAAGGCGCGCAGCCGATCGTGTTGCGGCGCTGATCCGACTGTCCGCGTCGAGCAGGAGCACCGTGACCGGCATGTTTGAGACGATCAGGTCTTGGAGCGAGCTCATCTGGCTGGTGGCGCTCGCGCTGACGTAGGTGCCTGTGATCAACGCGAGATCGATGTCGGTGATCCGCTGGATGGCGATGCACGTCGGCTCGACGGCCTCAGGCGCGAGTTTGGAGTGTGCGATCCGGCACAGCTCAGAACGTACGATGTTCATCGCGGCAAATAGATACCGCGGTGCGAGACCGACCTGTACATGGACGCGCCCGATACGCTCACGGGCCACCGCGTAGTCGGCGTCCCACGGGCCGGTGAGGAGCTCGCGCATCCATCGCCGCAGCGTCACCATGAGCCGGGAGACCTGCGCCTCGTCTTCGAGCACCCGCCGCGCGCCCTCACTCTCGAGCACCCGCTCGTAAAAGCGCGTCGTGATCGTGCCGAACTCCGGTTCGGCGTAGGGCATCAGCGCTCTCAGGCGCGCTTCGTCTCGAGCGTCGAAGCGCACCCAATGTCTGAGTTCGTCGAGGGTCTGCATCCGGTCTGCTAACCGGTGCGGAGGCCCTGTATCAAATCGCACATCGGCGGTGTGTGATGCGGCCCATCGGTCAGATGACGGCGGCGGATTCGGGGCGTTCTGCTCCTGGCATGTGCTTTGCAGAGGTCACGCTCCACCCCTCTGGAGGTCTCTTGGAGCAAAACTCCGCTCGTCCGTACGACGATGACATCGCCCGCAAGTTTGTGGCGGCGACGGTGCTTTGGGGCGTCGTCGGGATGCTCGTCGGCGTCATCATCGCGCTGCAGCTGGCATGGTGGCCCGCGAACCTGGGTTTGCCGTGGACCACCTTCGGGCGTCTGCGCCCGCTTCATACGAACGCGGTGATCTTTGCGTTCTCGGCAAACGCGGTGTTTGCTGGGATTTACTACTCGTTGCAGCGGCTCCTGCGCACCAGGATGTTCAACGACACCCTCTCGCGCTTTCACTTCTGGGGTTGGCAGTCGATCATCGTGCTTGCCGCGGTGACGCTGCCGCTCGGCCTGACCTCGGGCAAGGAGTACGCCGAGCTGATCTGGCCGGTTGACCTGCTCATCGCGGTGGTTTGGGTCGCGTTCGCTGTCAACTTCTTCGGCACCATCGCTATCCGAAAGGTGCGCCATCTCTACGTCGCGATCTGGTTCTACATGAGCATGGTCATCACGATCACCGTGCTCCACGTGACCAACAGCCTCGCGGTGCCGGTGAGCTTCACCAAGGCCTACTCCATCTACCCCGGCATCACCGACGGGCTGGTGCAGTGGTGGTACGGCCACAACGCGGTGGGCTTCCTGCTCACAACTCCCTTTCTGGGCATGATGTACTACTTCCTGCCGAAGGCGGCGGAGCGGCCGGTCTACTCATACCGACTCTCTGTCATCCACTTCTGGGCCCTGGTCTTCCTCTACATCTGGGCCGGCCCGCACCACCTGCTCTATTCGGCCCTCCCGGACTGGGCGCAGACCCTGGGCATGGTGTTCTCCATCATCCTCATCGCGCCATCCTGGGGCGGCATGCTCAACGGCCTGCTCACGCTCCGCGGCGCGTGGGACCGCCTCCGCACCGACGCTATCCTCAAGTTTTTCGTGGTTGGCATCACGTTTTACGGCATGAGCACCTTTGAAGGGCCGATGATGTCGATCCGCGCGGTCAACGCGCTGTCGCACTACACCGACTGGACCATCGGCCACGTCCACTCGGGGGCGCTGGGTTGGGTGGGCATGGTGACCTTTGGCATGCTGTATTGGATGGTGCCGCGCCTCTGGGACCGCCCGCTCTACAGTCCAAACGCAATGATCACCCACTTCTGGCTCGCTACCATCGGCATCGTGCTCTACGTCGTGGCGATGTGGACCGCGGGCATCACCCAGGGTCTGATGTGGCGCGCCATCGACGAGAGCACCGGCCTCTTGCAGTACCCCAACTTCATGGAGACCGTACTGCGCCTCATGCCCTTCTATTGGATCCGCCTCCTCGGCGGCACCATGTACCTCACCGGCGCGGTGATGATGGGATGGAACTTTATCAAAACCGCGAATTCACCGGCGCTTGTGCCGGCGACGAGGAGCTGAACGATGTCGACCCCCTCGAATACTGGCGGCACCCCCGAACAGAACGGCGCGCCGGAGTCCCTCCACCGCCGCCTCTTGGAGCACCGCGCCCTCTTGTTCGCCGGGCTCACCACGGTGGGCATCTCGGTTGGCGGCATCGTCGAGATCGTGCCGATGTACTCGGCATCGGCGGGACCCGAGTCGATGGAGGGCATCAACCCCTACACGCCGCTCGAGCTCGCCGGCCGCGACATCTACATCCGCGAGGGCTGCTACAACTGTCACTCGCAGATGATCCGACCGATGCGCGCCGAGACGCTCCGCTACGGGGAGTGGACCCGGGCGGGCGAGGTGGCCTACGACCACCCGTTCCAGCTGGGATCGCGGCGTATCGGGCCGGATCTCCAGCGGGAGGGCGGCCGGTATCCCGACTCGTGGCACTACGAGCACATGCGTGATCCCCGCAGCACCTCACCCGGCAGCATCATGCCGCCTTACCCCTGGCTCTACGAGCAGAAGTACGAGATGGACGACATCGTCGCCACCGTAGGCGCGATGCAGACGCTCGGGGTGCCCTACACCGACAGCTCCGACGCGGCGGTGCGTCAGTCGGTGACGGCGCAGGCCGGCAAGATCGTGGCGGGCCTCAAGGCCAGCAACGCGACCGTGGCTGAGGACGACGAAATCGTTGCGATGATCGCGTATCTTCAACGGCTTGGCGTGGACGGCAAGGCCGCCCTGGCCAAACGGAGCGCGAAATGAACCCGGTGTTTCGCGCCGCCGCGGAGTCCATCCCTAACGGTTGGATCCTCGGGGTGATGACCGTCCTGTTCCTGACAACCTTTGTAGCCTGGACTGTCTGGGCCTGGCTCCCGAACAACCGTGCCCGTCTGGAGGCGGCGGCCCGCCTGCCTCTCGACGAAGGAGACGCATTATGAGCGGACGAGAGACCAATCGGGTGCTTGGCCACGCGGCGGACGCCGACGGGATCGAGGAGTACGACAATCCGCTCCCCGCCTGGTGGCTCGGACTGTTCTACTTCACCATCGGCTGGGGCCTCGTATACCTGGTCGACTACCACTTCGTCAGCGGGCGGTCGCAAGCCGGGTATTACGCCGCGGAGCTGGCCGACGCGGACGTCCGCTGGCCGCAGAAGGTGGTGACGGCCAAGGTGGGGGACGCCGACGCGATCGGGCGGGGGGCCCAGATCTACTCCCAGAACTGCATCGGCTGTCACGGGCCGGAGCTCAAGGGGGGTATCGGTCCGGATCTGACGGACGGCACCTGGATTCACGGTGGCAGCGCCGCCGACGTGACCCGCGTGGTGACCGAGGGCGTGCCGGCCAAGGGCATGGTCAGCTGGGGGCCGATCCTCGGCGCCGAGAAGATCGCCGACGTCGCCGCCTTCGTCCTCAGCCGAGGCCCATAGGGTGTCGATCGCCGGCGAGCGCAAGTGGGTCTACACAGCCACGGTAAAAGGGCGGTTCCAGCGGATCCACCGCTGGTCCGGCCTCGCGCTGCAGGCCGTGCTGTTCCTCGTGCCGTGGGTCACCATCGGGGGTCACCCGCTCCTGTTGGTGGATCTGCCCCTTCGCCGGCTCTTCTTCCTCGGTGAGGTCTACACCCCCGAGGACGCCATCTTCGTGGTGCTCATCGGCCTGTTCACCGCCTTTTCCATGTTCTTTTTGACGGCGCTCTACGGCAGGTTGTGGTGCGGCTACGCTTGCCCACAGACCGTCTTCCTCGAAGAGTGGATCCGGCCGCTGGAGACGTTGATCGAGGGCGAACGGGGCGCGGCGATGGCGCGCGACCGGGGTCCGTGGACCCTAGAGCGAGCCAGCAGGAAGCTGCTGAAATGGTTTGCTTTTGCTGCGGTGTCGGTGGTCGTCGCGCTGGCGTTCCAGTCGTACTTCTCGGGGGCCTGGGCGCTCTGGACCGGCACCGCGTCTACCGCGGCCTATGCCATGGTTGGCGTGTGGTCCGCGACGATGTTCCTCGATTTTGCCTGGTTTCGTGAGCAGTTCTGCAACTATCTCTGTCCCTACGCCCGTTTCCAGGGTGCGCTCACCGACGACGAGAGCCTGGTGATCTCCTACAAGCGGTCCACGGGTGAACCCCGACGGGTAGCGGCGCAGAGGATCGACAGGGTCTCGCTCCATGAGGCGAGCACTGGCGCGTGTATCAACTGCAAGAAGTGTGTCGCCGCGTGCCCCCAAGGTATCGACATTCGGGAAGGCTTTCAGTTGGAGTGCATCGCGTGTGGGCGTTGTATCGACGCCTGCGAAAACGTGATGGAGAAGTTCCACCGGCCCGGGCTCATCGCCTACACCACCACCGCGGCCGAACAGGGGCTCCAGACGCGGTTTCTGCGTCCGAGGACCGTGGCCTATGCGGCTCTGCTCACGGTGATCGCCGGCGCCTTCGTCGTGCTGGCCGCGGGGCGGCAGGAGATCGACGCGTCGGTGGTGCGGGCGCCCGGCACCCTCTACACGGTCGATCCGGACGGATCGGTTCGGAACACCTACCTGCTCAGGGTCACCAATACCGACAGCTCCCGGAGGGCGGAGTACCGGGTCGCGGTCGATGGTCTCGATGGGGCCGAGGTGATCGTGCCGCCGCTGTCGGTCGAGCCGGCGGCTTCGGTGACGGTGCCGGTCGTGGTTCGGCTTCCCGGGGGACGCCATTCGGCGCGCACGACGCCGCTTGAGGTGGTGGTCGCCACGGAGGAATCCCGGGTGGTGCTGAAGGCGACGTTCAAGACCGATGAACCAAGGGGGGGGAGCTGAAATGCGGTACATCGTCGCGATCGCCGTGACTCTGGGCGTGGTTGTGCTGGTCAACCTCGTGTTCTTGTGGGTGGCCGTGAGCGGGGCCGATCCGGTGGTGGCTTCGTACCTGACGGAGAGCCGGTGACGCGTGCCGCTGTCGCGCGGGCGCTCTCCGCTGGCGGCGGGGGAGCGGCGCACAACGCGCTTGCGCCTACGCACGCTGCGTCCGCGGCTCGCCGGTGTGCCCACTGCGACACCGCGGTGGAGGCCTCGGCTGAGGCCGACGGGGGTGGCGAGGCGGCAATATATTGCTGTCTTGGCTGCGAGCTCGCCGCCGCGATGATCCGCGAAGCAGGTTTGGACGCTTACTATTCGACCCGAACCGCGCCCGCGCCGCGACCCACCTGGCTTGGCGCCGACGCCGCCGCGGGCAGCGTGCGCGATGCTATAAGAGCGCCTGTCTTTGAGGACAAGAAGGTCGCTTGGGGGACCATCCCGGTGGAGATCCGGGGCGATGGTCGCGTGCAGGCGAGTTTGTCGATTGAAGGTTTAACTTGCGCGGCCTGTGTCTGGGTGACGGAGCGGGTGCTGGGTAGGACGCCCGGTGTCGAGGAGGCAACTGTCAGTCACGCCACAGGCCGCGCCTTCCTTGTTTGGGACCCGGCGCGCACGGACCTGCCGAAGCTCGCCGCGCGCATCGAGCGCTTGGGCTACCGCGCCCGCCCGCAGACCGATGCGGGGCGGGTGGACCGGGGCCTGCTGCTCCGCTTGGGGCTGTCGGCGTTTTTGGCGATGAACGTCATGTTGTTGTCGGCCACGCTCTACACCGCCTGGTGGGACGGGATGAGCATTGGTTATACGACGCTTTTTCGCTGGACAAGCCTCGTGCTCGCGACGCCGGTCGCCCTCTGGTGTGCGGAACCCTTCTTCACCGGTGCGTGGCAGGGGCTCAGGGTCCGGATTCCTCATATGGATCTTCCGATCAGCATCGGCATCCTGGTGATGTACGGCCACGGGGTGTACGCCACCCGCGTCGGGGAGGACACCTGGCTCGACTCCATGACCATGCTGGTGACCGCGCTCCTGGCGGGCCGGCTGATCGAGCAGCGCGGACGGCGTAGGGCGGTGGAGGCCGCGCTCGCTCTCTCCGCCGCGTCCCCCGCGAACGCGCGGGTGGTCCGGGGCCAAAGGGTAGACACCGTCCCCGCCGCCGATCTCCTGCCCGGCGAGCTGATCGAGGTCGGCGCCGGTGAAGAGCTGGCCGCGGATGGGGTGATCGTAGAAGGCCATGCGCTCGTACGGAACGCGCTCGTCACCGGCGAGTCCGAGCCGGTAGCGGTGGGGCCGGGCGCGCGGGTCGTCGCGGGCGCGGTGTTCGTCGACGGCGGAGTCCAGCTTCGGGTCGAGGCTGCCGGGGCGTCGACACTCGTCCAGCGGATGGCGGCGTCGCTCGCCGACGCGGCCTCGCAGCCTCTGGCGCCGGATCTCATCCACAAGCTCGTCCCTGGCTTCACCGTAGGCACGATCCTGCTCGCGCTGGTTGGGGGCGTCCTCACCGCGTGGGCGGAGGGCCAGGCAGCCGGCGTGGGCGTTGCGGTAGCGGTGCTCGTCGTGACCTGCCCCTGCGCGTTGGCGTTAGCCTCGCCGCTGTCGGTAGCAGCGGGCCTCGGTGCGGCCGCGAGGCGTGGCCTGCTCATTCGGAGCGGAGAAGGGCTGCGCGCCTTCGGAGGCGTGACGATGGTCGTGCTCGACAAGACGGGCACGGTGACCCACGGGGTCCCCAAGGTGGTGGCAGCGTCGGACCCGCTCCTCCGGATCGCGGCGGGTCTGGAGCGGCGCTCCTCCCACCCGATAGCGCGCGCGGTCGTCGCGGAGGCGGTTCGCCGGGGCATTCCGCTCCCTGAGGCGCGCGGCGTGAAAGAGGTGCCCGGCATCGGCATCTCCGGCGAGGTGGACGGCAAGATCTGGGCACTTCGCCGCGGATCCCCGGGCACCATCGGGCTCTGGGCGGAGCACGGCCCGGTGGGTGAGCTGCGGCTCACCGACACGCTGCGCCAGGACGCGTCGGCGACGGTGGCGGCGCTCCTCCGGCGCGGGCTCCGCGTCGTGCTTCTGTCGGGCGATCACGTCGAGGTTGTCGCGCGGATCGCGGTGGAGGCGGGGGTGCCCGAGCGGGTCGCGGCTGCCGGGCCTGAGGCGAAAGCAGCCTGGATCCGGGAACAACAGGCGATGGGCCACCGGGTGCTGTTCGTGGGGGACGGTATCAACGATGGACTCGCGCTCGCCGCCGCCGACCTCGGCGTGGCGATGGGAGGGGGTGCGGCGTCTTCGGTGCTGGTGGCCGACGCGGTCGTCGCGCGAGAGGGGCTGGCGCCTATCCTCGCCGGACTCGACGCGGCCCAGGCGTGCGCGACCACCACGCGGCGTAATGTGGCACGTTCTCTGCTCTACAACGCCGTCGCGGTAGCGGTGGCCCTCGCGGGGTGGATGAACCCGCTGGTGGCGGCGATCCTGATGCCCCTGTCGAGCGCGCTGGTCGTGGTCGGCGCGAGTCGGGTCGAAGCGGCAGTAGCGAGGCCTGGATGAACGCGGTCTACTTCCTGCTGCCCCTCGCAGTCGTGCTCGGCGGGGTATTTGCAGCGTTGTTCCTACGTGCTGCGTCGGCGGGCCAGTTCGACGATCTGGACGACCCGCCCCAACGAATGCTCGAGGACTGAGCGGGCGCTGTAGAGGGCGCGAATCGGTCGTTTTTCGGATACACCTGCGCGGTGACGACGCTCGTGCTCCTGCTCTTCGCTTGCCTGGGTAGCCCCGAAAAACGTGGCGACGCCGACGGGGATGGTTTCACGATCGAGGAGGGTGACTGCGACGATAACGACCGCGCCGTGTCGCCGAGCGGTGTCGAGACGTGTGACGGGCGCGACGAGGACTGTGATGGGGAGGTGGATCTTCCCGCGCCCGCCGAGGCGCCGCTCTGGAGCCTCGACGCCGACGGCGACGGCTTTGGCGGGGCTGAGGCGCTGCGGTCCTGCGAAACGCCCGACGGGGCGGTGGACAACGCCGACGATTGTGACGACGCTGACGCCGGTCGCTGGCCCGGCGCCGTCGAGCGGTGTGACGACCAGGACGACGACTGTGACCCGGGGACTCCCGACTGCCCCGACGATCGCCTGATGATTCAAGGAGAGACCGGACATTTTGGCGTGGTCCTCGGCGTTGGCGGCGGCTGGCTGACGGACGACCCCGACGCCCGGGTGATCGCGATCGCGGATCCAGGCGCGCTGAACAACGCAGGCGAAGTCTTTGTTTTTGCCCCGGGGCGCCTGTCCGAGCCCGAGCTCGGGGCCGCCGAGGCCAACGCCTACCTTTTGGGTGCCCTGGGCGACGGCGCGCTCGGCGGGGGCATACTCGACGCGGGTGGACTCATGGCAGCCCCCGGGCTCATCGTCGGTGCACGTTACGGCGAAAACGTCGGCGGCGGTTGGATGTCGGTGCTCTATGGGCTCGATCGTGACGCCCTGCTCGCGGGCGATGTCGAACGGGCGCCGATGACGCTGTGGGGTGACCTCAACGGGCTGTGCTTGGCGTTGCACTTCGACGCGTTGGTGGCCCGCAATATTGCGGTCGCGGACGTCGACGGAGACGGCCAGGACGACCTGGTGGTCGGTGGTGCGTGCTACGCCGTCGAGGGGCCGGGCCGAATCCTGGTGCTGCGCGGCCCGCTCGACGGCGAGCTCTACGCGAGCGACGCGGACCAGACCTGGATCGATCCCGAGGGTACGGAGCTGGCCGGCCTCTCTCTCGCCGTGGGCGCCGATCTGGAGGGTGACGGGCTGCCGGACATCGCGATCGGTGCGCTGGACGCCGATGACTACCGCGGCAGGGTGTACCTCACCGGCTGGGACCCGGGGCTGCCCGCGCCGCTCGCGGACCGGGCGGTCGGGATCCTCACGAGCGACGAGCCCGAGGGTTACTTCGGCGAGCAGGTCCTGGCCTTTGGAGGGGGTTTTGTGGTGGGGAGCAGCGAGCTGGGCGGCGGAGTGGGCACGCTCTACACCCTCGATGTGCCCGTGAGCGGGAGCCAGGCGATAACCGAGCTCTCCACCGCCACACTACGCGGCCAGACCGGAGATCGTTTTGGCGCCAGCCTGTCGGCGGGCGACGCCAACGGTGACGGGGAGGAAGACCTCCTGGTCAGCACGCCCTACTCGGATTCACACCTCTATTTCGGTCCGCTCGCCGGCGTGATCGAGTCCTACCAGGACGACGAGACCGAAGTGGCGCCGAGGGGCTCGGTGGACTTTGGCCACAACGTGGTGCTTGAAGACATCGACGGCGACGCGCGTGCCGACCTGGTGCTCAGCAGCCCCGCCGAGTCGCCTGTAGGCGGGCGGGTCCACGTCGTCGTGCGCTGGTAGGCGTGCCCGTAGATTTCACGGGCCTTGCGGCAGTTTTTTCCCGGACGGCGGCCCGTGGCGCCACTCCAGCGGGACGTCCTCGGGGCGGTGCGTGAGGGTGGCGATTCGGCCGTCAATCAGGGTGTAAGCCCAGATTCCGCCGTTGATGTAGTCTCCCCAGTGCATACGATAACGGACCACCCGGAACGGAGGCAGCGCCGAGAAGGGGGGCGCGGGGTCGAGCTCGAAGCGGGCATGACCTCGATTCCGATGGATCCACACGGACACCTCGCGTGCGCCGGAGATGCGTTCGGCCACCACGAGCCGCCCCGGGGCCCAGCCGTAACGCTCCACCACGATGTCGGGACTCACGGCTATCTCCGCGGGGAGCTCGTGGTTGAGCGCGGCGATCCAGGCGCTGAGCGCCGCGTCGTCCTCGGAGCTCACGGCCCCTAGACCGCGAGCGTGCTGTGGGGCCCGCTGGCGGCGAGGCCGGTGACCACCGAGTACCAGTCCCCGGGCGCTGCCCCGGAGGCGCCACGCCGGCCGGCTACCAGCAGATCCGCAGATTCAAGTTTCATCAAGCGCGTAAGCTCGTCGGTCGGCTCGCCGTAGAGCACCCGCTCGACGGCCCCCGGCGCGTGCTCCCGGAGCGGGCCGAAGCAGCGGTCGGCGTAGAGCTTCACCGCGTCCGCCCAAAGCTCTGCGGGGAGGCCGAAGCTCGTGGGGCGCTCCACGACCGCGCGGTCGACGTTGATCGCGGTAGCGAGGATCAGCTGGGCGCCGGTAGCCTGGGCCAGCGTCGCGGCGATCTTCACTACCGTGGGCGCGTTCTCGCCGCGGTCGACCGCCGCGACGATCTTCCCGATGCTGCTACGGTCGTGCACCGCGAGGGTCGGGCGGCTGCAGCCTTCCATCAGCTGGCGCGTGACGCTGCCGAGGAGCAGGGCCTCCAAACGGCCACGCCCACGGGTGCCCAGGAGGACCAGCCCCGCTCGGGACTCCTCTGCCGCCGCGATCAGCGCGCTGCCGGACTCGCCGTCCAGGAGGCGCGTGCTGACGGGCGTGGAGAACTTGCTGGCTTCGGCGGCCAGCATCGCTGTGCCCTCGCGGGTGACCCTGGCGTAGTTGTCGGCGTTGAGCTCCCAGGCGAGATCAGAGGGGGCGACCGCCCAGGCGAGGATCGTGTGTGCTCCGCTCACGCTGGCTACGCTTCGGGCGAGGGCCGCCGCCCGCTGTGCGTTCACGGAGCCGTCGTAGGCGACGAGGATCGGGTCCATCGGGGTCATCACAGCTCCTATCGGGCCGCGCCTATATCGTGGCCGCGCGCGGGAGTCTCCCGCGAGGCAATCCGCGAGGCGATCTCGGTGAGGATCACGGCCCGCGCCCGAGCGCGCGACCTGTGTGATCTGGCACAGGCGGGCGTGCCCTTCGCCACGAGTCGCTGGAGCCCGGGGCGGGGACCGCGCGGCGTTCGGATTATGCGGGTCGGATGACATCGGGCGCTCAGACGCTGTCGCGCACCTTTCGCATCTCCCTCCTGCTCGGGGGGCTGAAGCTGGCGACCGCCGTTCTTTCCGGGTCCCAAGCGGTCATGGCCTCGGCGCTGGACTCGCTCAGCGACAGCTTCATCTCGTGGATGAACCTTCGATTTTTTCGCATGGCGGAGGACCCTCCCGACGCGGAGCACCCCTTCGGGCACGGGAAGATCGAGGGATTAGCCTCGTTGTTTCAGGCCGCGCTCCTGACGGGCATCGTGCTCGTCGTCGCCGGACGCGCCATTCACACCCTGGTCCTTCAGGTGCCGGCCGTGCCCGCTGCGGGCCCGGCGCTCGCCGTGATGTTGGCCTCTACTGTCGTCTCTGCCTGGCTTGCGCGCTCGCTCTCCGTCGCTGCAGCCGCTACCGACTCGCTTGTCTTGAGGTCAGACGCCGCCCATTACCGAATGGACGTCGCGGCCGGCGCGGGGGTGGCCCTGGGCCTCTTCGGATCCTGGCTGAGCGGCTGGTGGTACGCCGACCCGCTTGTCTCGTTGTTGATGGCGATCTGGATGGCGAAGGACGTGGTCAGTTTGTGGCGAGAGGCGGCGGACGAGCTCATGGATCGCGCCTTGTCGGCCGAGGAGCTCTCGGCGGTGGATCAGGTCCTCGCTCGAGCGGATCCTCGAATCCGTTCGTGGCACGAGCTTCGTACCCGACGCTCAGGCCAGCTCCGGTTTGTACAGGCGCACCTTGTCTTTGACGGCGACATCAGCCTCGCAGACGCCCACGCCGCCGCGGAGGAGGTCGAGGCCGAGCTCCGCCAGGCGCTGCCGCGTTGCCACGTGCTGCTCCACCTCGACGTGTCCAACGAGCTTTCGTCCTTCCCAGGTGGCGAAGGAGGGAGCAGGCAACCGCCATGACCCAGGTATGAGCGCCCGAAGCAGGCGGAGGGCCTCGGTGGATCAGCCCGCGCAGCTGCGGCAGGTGGTCGCCGTCGGTAGCGCCTCCAGTCGGCCCGGCGGGATCGGCTGACTACACACGAGACAGACGCCGAAGGTGCCCGCGTCGAGCCGCGCCAGCGCCGAGGTGACCTGGTCCAGCTCGTGATGAACCGAGGAGTCCAAGGCTTCAACAACCTCTTCTCCGGCGAGCACGCTCGCGGCCTCTTCGCTGTCCGCTTCGAGCGGGGCACGCAGGTGAGCGCCGAGGCGGGAGCTGCGAGCGGTCAGCTCGTCGGCGCGGCGGGTGAGCAGGGTGCGGTAATGGTCCATCGGAGCCTCGTTTGAACACAACCATAAGCAAGATTCAGGCCAGAGCGAGCGCTGGCGAGCGGCCGCGGGGCCAGCTGCGCCCCACTGGGTTAGCCGGCGACAATGGTGCTGCTCCCCGTACCCGATCGCGCCGCTGCGTCGCCCCATTCGGTTCGGGGGACCTGAATCATGCCCAGGCTCGCTGAACGCTCGCCGCGCCATGCGGTGATCGACATCGGCTCGAACACGACCACGCTGGCGGTATACGAGGTCTCCGCGACCGGCGCGGTGGACCGTATCCTTCAGCGCGGCGATCCCCTGCGGTTGCTCCGCGCGGTCGGTCCCGACCGAATGTTGTCTCCGGGAGCGATCGAGGGCACGGTGCAGCTCCTGCAACAGTTCGCGCGGATCGCTAAACATGCAGGCGTGCCCAAGCCGATCTGCCTCGCCACCAGCGCAGTGCGGGACGCCCGGAACGGCGCCGCGTTGATCGCGCGGATCCGCACCGAGCTGGGAATTGCGGCCGAGCTCCTCTCCGAGGAGGACGAGGGGCTGGCGGCCGCGACGAGCGTGGTCAACCAGCTCCCGGTCGCGGACGGGTGCATGGTCGATCTCGGCGGCGGGAGCCTGCAAGTGGTCGAGCTGCGGGACCGACGCGCGGTGGCGGCCGTGAGCCTACCTCTCGGGGCGCTACGGAGCACCGACGCTTTTTTCAAGTCCGACCCGCCGAGCGGCGCAGAGGTGACCGCGCTGCGCAGGCAGGTCGAGGCCGATCTGCGGCGGGCCTGCGGGTGGGCCCGCGGACGCGGTGTGCTGGTGGGAGTCGGCGGGACCGCACGTGCATTTGCCAAGGTGCATCGCCGTCAGGTGGCCGCGACGCTGCAGCACAGCCACGGCTATCGCCTCGAGCGGGACAGCCTGGAGGCGATCTTCGAGCATACGAGTCGTCTACCGATCGAACGTCGGCGTGAGGTAGCAGGCCTCTCGCCCCACCGGGTCGATCTCATGCCGGCCGGCGCCCTCACCATCCTCACCGTGATGCGGCAGTTTGGGTACGAGGATCTCTTGGTCTCCCACTACGGGGTGCGCGAGGGCGTCGCGCTCCGGCAGGTCCACACGGCGCATGAGCCCCTGCTGGCCGACGTGCGAGAGTCGGGGTTGACGGTCCGGTTTCCGCAGCTGGCCTCCCATGACGCGACACGTTTTCGGGGGCTCGCCTCCGGCCTCGTCGTTGAGCTGGGCCTCGAGGACCCCATGGAGCTCGCCCCGGTGATCGCCCGCTTATTCAGTTTGGGCACGCACAAGTTCGTGGTCGGCCACCTGATCAAGGAGCCCCTGGCCGGCTTCGTTCAGGCCGAGGTCCTGGCGATGATCGCCGCGCTCGACGTCTCGGGCGAACGTGAGGCCCTGCGTCTCGTGGCCGAGGCGACGTGTGCAGTGGTTGAAGGTGGGTTTACGGGCGCTTGTGTGATGGACGCCCCCTGCCTTCCGCCCGCGCTCCGGGTGCGCCTCGCGGCGCTCCGGAAGGGTCCATCACTCGGCCGGGCGAACTGAAGGATGGGCTCCGATCGGATCAGCCCCACGGCGCACTACACCGGGATGGTGTGGGCGCGAAATGGCCTGTCTCACCCTACGCTTTCGCGCGCGTTGTCTCCGGCGCTCTATTGGGCGGCGAGCCCGATCGTCTGGGCCACGGCGCCGCTCGCCGGCGGCATCACGCTGGACGAAGCCCTGCTTCAACGTCATCGTATTGTCGATGCGCTGCTGACGCGTGCGATTGAAGAGGCCGGGGTGGTACAGGTGGTCGAGATCGCGGCCGGGATGTCCGCCCGTGGCCTCCGGCTCTGCGCTGCGTACCCGCAGCTTCGTTATATCGAAGGGGATCTTCCGGCAATGGCCGCGCGGAAGGCCCGCGCCACCGACGGGGTACGACGCGCCGGTCACACAGTGCTCGCCGTCGACGCCCTCGCTCCGTCGGGGCCGGGGAGCCTGGCCGGCCTCCTCGGCGGCCACCTGGATCCGGGCCTCCCCACTGCGGTCGTCGCCGAGGGGCTCGGGGTCTACCTCGATCACGCGTCGCTCAGCGCCTTGTGGGCGCGCATCGGGGAGTTTTTGGGGAACTTCCCCCGAGGCGTGTTCATCACCGATCTGATCACCGACGACCTCGCCCAGAATGTGCCGCCTATTGCCTGGTTTTTCAGGTTGGTGGGCCTGGTGGCGCGGGGGCGGGTGCAGACCCACTTCGCGGACGGAGCGGCGGCGACGGCGATGCTGACCGGCCTCGGCTACAGCCGCAGCACGCTCCACTCGAGCGCGGCGTGGCGGTCGGTCATCGGAGTCCCCGTAGGATCTCGCGGAGATCTTCAGTATTTCGTCGAGGCGTGGCGCGGCGGGGAAGGGCCGCTGCCGGCTCAGCCGCCGGCCTGACGCACCTGTTCCAGGAAACGTTCGGACGCGGCGAGGGCCTCGTTCAGGGTGGCTTCGGCGTCGGGCGCGCCGGCGAGGAGCTTCAACCGCCCTTCGATGCCGCGGAGGATACCCTCCCGGTTGGGGCAGGCCCAATCCTGGTTGTGAAGTGGCCAGCTCCGCGAGAGCACCTTCAGCGCACCTGTTGGGTCGCCGCGTGAGGCGAGAACCCGGACGCCGGCGTTGCGGACCTGCTTGATGTTGTAGTACCGGCTGCCGTAAGGCGACCGTTCGAGAGCCTCAATCATCGTGTCGAGCGCCGCGGGCACCGCAGCGTCGGGGGTGGTGGAGAGGCGGGCCACCTCGGCTTCCAACCAGGCGCGGTGCGTGGGATCCTTGAGGTTCAACACCGCGAGCTCCCCGATGGCCTTCGGGCCGGGGAAGCCGGCGGTGTCGATCAGGCTGTCGCCGGTAGGCAGCGCCCCGAAGTCGTCGACCGAGAACTCCGGAACTTTCCGGCTTTTCGCGAGGCGGCGGCCCGGCGCGAGCGGATCGGGGTCCCCCGCGGTGGAGATCAACGCTTCGACCGAGGCCCGGAGCTCGCCCGGGCCCCACGGTCCCCAGGGCTCGGAGGGATAAAAGGGGTCGGCGACCTCGGCCCACGCGGCGACGAGGCGTACGCGGAGGGCGTGGCGGCTGTTGAAGTCGGCGAACCCGTCGGGTTGAAGATCGCTTCGATCCAGATCAAGGCCCGAAGCTGCCTGTTGGAGTTCTGATGCGCTTCTTCCGGCGAGCCAGGCGTCCCGCAGCCCGGCCACTCCCGCGCCCGAGAGGGCGTGTTGGGTCCCGCCGGCCAGCGCGGCACAGCGACCCGCATCGCGCCGTGCGGCGGTCAGCAGGCTGTCGCGGATTGGCGTCGCGGTCGAACCTTCGGCCTCGATCCGCGTCAGCGCCTGTACGAGCGCCTCATAAGCGCGGGCGCAGCCGGCCCAGTCTCGCTGGAGGCTCCGGGCGCGGGCGAGGTCACGCCCGATGGTGGCGACGTGGCCGGCGACGCGCATCTTCACGTCGGCCCAGCTGTGCTCGCCGTAGAAGCTCGGCTCGGGCACAAAGCCGCTCATCGTGGCCCAGGCCGGGCTGTCGGCAGGGATGATCGGGCTCCGCTCCGCGCCGGTCGGCGGCGGG
The DNA here is from genome assembly GCA_947486185.1 of Deltaproteobacteria bacterium. GTDB lineage: Bacteria > Myxococcota_A > UBA796 > UBA796 > SXON01 > CANKTH01. The sequence goes on along the minus strand of CANKTH010000023.1, from coordinate 15,288 downwards.
GACCCCGGCGGAGCAGGACCGGGCGAACGGGCTCCTCCGGGGGGAGGAGCCGCCGCCGGGATGACAGGATCGGCGCACGAGAGCACGCCGACAAGAAAAATCAGCATCCTTCCTGCTACTGATAGCCGAAGTTGTAGGTGGCCGGGAGGATGGGCTCTGGCGCGCTCAAGACCAGCCACAGCACCACCACCAGCACCACCATCGCGGCGCCGCCGACCCAGATCCAGAGCTCCTTGCGCGCGTCCATAGCCCATGCTCACCGAGCGCCGCCGTGATGTCAACCATCGGGCCGGGCGCTCTTGAGGGCCGCGAGGGGCCGGGCACGATCACGCATGCCCGGCTTCCTGGATTATCCGCCTTGACGGAGCGTTACTCCCCGGCTCCATAGAACAGGTATCCGGCGCCGACCTTCGTGGCGCCATAGGCAGTGTCGATCGCGTTGGGCGCGCCGATCATGAAGTCCGAGAAGCCGTCGGCGTCGACGTCGCCCAGGCCCGCGACGGCGCTGCCCGAGTTGGAGTTGGTCTGGCCACCCGGGAACAGCACGGTCCCGCTCGCGGTGAAGGAGGCCGAGCCGCTGACCGGACCGTAGAACAGCGCGGTGGCGCCGCCCGCGCTCACCGGAAGATCGATGCCCGAGCCGCCGACCAACAGGTCGTCGTAGCCGTCGTTGTCCACGTCGCCCGCTCCGGCTACCGCCCGCCCGACAAAATCCGAGGCAAGCACGCCGCGGACCGTGAAATCGGTCGCCGCAGCGACGGTGCCGCTCGCGCTGATCGGCCCGTGCAGCAGGAACGCGGCGCCGGCGTTGGCGGCGATCGTGTCGTCGCTGTCGGCCCCGATCCATAGATCCGAGTAGCCGTCGCCGTTGACGTCGCCGCCGTCGGCCAGGCAGGTCGAACAGTTGAGATCGAGTGAGGAAGAACCTATGGTGTACACCGCTCCTGCGCCTGTGAGGGAGAAGTCGGCGGCTGCCGTAGTGACGGTGCCCGTGACGCCTCCATCGAACACGTAGATCGGAGCCGCAGTCACGCCGATCGCGTGGACCAGGGTGTCCGTCAGTCCGTCATCGTTGACATCGGCGCCGAGCAACGAGGCGCCTGCGATCTCGCCGGCCGTGCCGGTGATGGTGCCGAGCAGGGTGGCGGCCGCCGCGGCGTAGGGCGTCACGCTCGCGGGAAGATCGCCTGGCACGAGGCTGATACGGCCAGAGCGCGCGGTGGCGCCTGCGCCCCCGTAGCCGGGCGCCGCGGCGGCCCAGTCCTCGAAGCCGTCCGCGTCTACGTCGCCGATGCCCGCGACGGACCAGCCGAGGAGCTCAGACGCCGCAGCGGTGGAGCCGGTCGAACCCGCGAGGGTGACGCTCGCCGAGGCCTGCCCCAGCGCGCCAACGAGCGTCGAGCCTCCGCGGAAGAGGTAAGCACGACCCGCGTCCGTCGAGGCGCCGTTGTCCTTGAACTGCCCGATCAAGAGCTCGTCGTCGGCGTCGCCGTCGAAGTCCGGGAGCACCGCGAGGCCCTGGCCGAGGGAGTCACCGGCGTCCGTAGTGGCCGATGCGCCGGTGATCGTGGCGGTGGGCAGCGCGAGCGTCGCGGTGACGCCGCCGCTGGCGCCCGCGAGCAGGTAGACCCGCCCGACGTTCTGGACGGTGGAGGAGTAATCCCAGTTCCGGTCGCTCGCGACGATGTCGTCGATGCCGTCCCCGGTGACGTCACCACCCGCGAACGCACCTCCGAAAAATCCAGGGGGATAGGTGCTTGCGGTGTAGCCCGGAATGCCGACGTAGGTCTCGTCGGCCTCGGTTCCCACGATGTTGGTGCCTGCCCACTCGCAGTCGTCTTCGTCGTCGCAGCCTTCGTCCCCGCCGTTGCCGCAGCCCTCAGGGGCGTCGGGGTACACCGTGTCGTCGTCGTCGTCGCAGTCGCCTCCCTCTTCGGCATAGCCGGCGGGGACCTCGCAGCCGGCGAGCTGGATGGCGTCGATGCCGCCAAAGCCATCGCCGTCGAAGTCCATCGGGAAGCGGTCGAGGGAGTCGACAGCCACCGAGAGGTCGTCGTCATCGACGAGGCCGTCGCAGTCTTCGTCGGTATCGAGCTCGTCGCAGACCTCCTCCGCGTCGGGGTTGATGGCCGCGTCGGCGTCGTCACAGTCGGTGTCGTCCGCGACCAGGGAGCCGCCGGCGTCACACGCCATCACCATGCTGTCCGCATCGCCGAACGTGTCTTCGTCGGCGTCCGTGTAGAAGACCGAGTAGCTTCCGCTGTCCACCGCTGCGTCCGCGTCGTCCACGGCGCCGTTACAGTCCTCGTCCGTGTCCAGGGCGTCGCACACTTCGACGGCGTCCGGGTTGATGCTGTCGTCGGCGTCGTCGCAGTCAGTGCGCTCGTCCTCGGCGACGTAGCCCTCGGGTTGGTCACACGCGTCGAGCGACACGGCGGGATCGCCGAAGTCGTCGGCGTCAGCGTCGGCGTAGAAGCGGAAGCGGCTCGCGGCGTCCACACCGGTGTCCTCGTCGTCCGCGGCGCCATTACAGTCCTCGTCCGCGTTGCCCTCGTCGCAGACCTCGACCGCGTCGGGGTTGATCTCGTCGTCCGCATCGTTGCAGTCGTCGGCGTTCTCGGTCGCGCCCGCCGGGAGCTCGCAGCTCTCGATCGGCGAGCCGAGGTCGCCGTAGGTGTCGGCGTCCGCGTCGGAGTAGTAGATGTTGAAGGTAGACGCGTCCACGCCGGGATCGTCGTCGTCGGCCGCGCCGCTGCAGTCTTCGTCGACGTTGTCCTCGTCGCACACCTCGGTGGACGCCGGGTTGACGTCGACGCGCGTGTCGTCACAATCGGTGGAGTCGGCTTCGTAGCCGGCGGGCTGGTCACACGTTGCGGTGGTGTCTCCGAGGTCGCCAAAGCCGTCGCCGTCGGCGTCGGCGTACCAGGCGAAGCGCGAGGCGCTGTCGACCGCGGCGTCGTCGTCGTCGGCCGTTCCGTTACAGTCGTCGTCGGTGTTCAGGGCGTCACAAACCTCGACCGCGTCGGGGTTGACGTCGTCCCGCGAGTCGTCGCAGTCCACCGCGTTGTCTACGTAGTCGGGCGGCAGCTCGCAGCCGAGGACGGTGTTGCTGGGATCGCCGTAGCTATCGAAGTCGACGTCGGCGTAGAACGTCAGGAGGCTCTCGGCGTCGACCGTGGTGTCCTCGTCGTCGGCGGCGCCGTTACAGTTCTCGTCGATGTTGTCGGGGTCGCACACCTCGGCGGCGTCGGGGTTGATACTGTCGTTGGTGTCGTCGCAGTCGGTGTTGTCGCTGATCGCGCCGGCCGGCGCAGTACAGCTCAGGACCCCGGTGGCGACGTCACCGAAGCCGTCGGCGTCGACGTCCGAGTACCAGCTCGGCGCGTCGATCGCGCTGTCTTCGTCGGTCTCGCCGTCGCAGTTGTCGTCGGCCCCGTTACAGAGCTCATCCGCCCCGGGGTAGGTCGTGTCGATCGTGTCGTCACAGTCGGTGTTGTCACCGCCGTAGCCACCCGGCGCGGAGCAGGCGAGCTCGGTGGTCGCGGCGTCGCCGTAGCCGTCGCCGTCGCCGTCGTAGTACCAGGTGCCCGCGTCGGTCGCCTCCGGCTCGTCGACCGTGCCGTCGCAGTTGTTGTCGGCGCCGTCGCAGACCTCGGTGCCGCCCGGAAATGCGCTGCCGTCAGCGTCGTCACAGTCGCTCGCGTCCTCGACGTAGCCGGCGGGGAGCTCGCACGAGGTGGCGGGGCTGCCGGCGTCACCGAAGGTGTCGCCGTCGACATCGGCGTAGAATTCGCTACCTACGCCCTCGTCGATCGTGCCATCGCAGTTGTTGTCGGCGCCGTCGCATTCCTCGACGCCGGCAGGGGAGGCGGTGGCGCTGCTGTCGTCACAGTCCCCCGCCAGGGACGCGTAGCCGAGCCCCAGACTGCAGGCGGTGACCCCGCTGCCGTCGAGGCCGAAGCCGTCCAGATCGGCGTCCACATACCAGGTCGCCGCGTCTGCGGCTGAATCCTCGTCGATTGTGCCATCGCAGTTGTTGTCGACGCTGTCGCAGAGCTCGGTGGCGCCGGGCGAGATGTCGGCGCTGGTGTCGTCGCAGTCTTCACACGCGATGTAACCGTCGGCATCGGCGTCGGTGGTGCCGGCGGCGCCGTCGCAGTTGTAGTCATTGGGGTCGGTGCAGTCGGACTCGACCACGCCTGGATTGTAGGCGGGATCGGTGTCGTCGCAGTCGTCGCCGGTGGCCACGTAGCCCGCGGGGGCCTCACAGGCCTCGATGGTGACGCTCACATCGCCGTAGCCGTCGGCGTCGGCGTCGGCGTACCACACGCTCGCGCCGGCGGTGCCATCGTCGGTGTTGCCGTCGCAGTTGTTGTCGAGCCCGTCACACACCTCTTCGGCGGCGGGGTTGATCGCCGCGTCGCTGTCGTCGCACTCGACGCAGGCGGCGAAACCGTCGCCGTCCCGGTCCTCCGCGCCGGCCGAACCGTCGCAGTTGTAGTCGTTGGGGTCCTCACAGTCGGTCTCGGACGCGCCGGGGTTGAACGCCGCGGCGGAGTCGTCGCAGTCGCCGGCGGCGTCGGTGTGACCCTCCGGTTGGGTGCAGGCGCTCACGGTGACGTTGGTGTCGCCGTAGCCGTCCGCGTCGGCGTCGGCGTACCAGAGCGTGCCGTCGGCGGCGTCCTCGTCGGTCTCGCCGTCACAATCCTGATCCACGCCGTCGCAGATCTCGGCGGCGCCCTCATGGACGCCCGCGGCGTTGTCGTCGCAGTCGACACACGCGGCATAGCCGTCGCCGTCGGCGTCGGCGAAGCCGACGGAGCCATCGCAGTTATAGTCGTTGGGATCGGCACAATCTGACTCGTCCGCGCCGGGGTTGTAGGCGGGATCGTTGTCGTCGCAATCATCCGCGGTGGACGAGAAGCCCGCCGGGGCCTCGCATGCGGTGACGCCTTCGCCGTCCACCCCGTAGCCGTCACCGTCGGCGTCAGGGTAGAACGTGCTTGCGTCCTCGGCGTCTTCGTCGGTATCGCCGTCGCAATCGTTGTCCACCTCGTCGCAGACCTCCGATGCACCGGGGTAGATCGTCGGGTCCTCGTCGTCGCAGTCGACCGTCGCGTACGCACCGTCGCCGTCGGCATCGAGCTCATCGGTTGGCGCCGGCTGGGACTCGGACGCGCTGTCTTTGCCTGCTGGCGCGTCGGTACATCCAATCAGAGCAAAGAACACGAAGCTGAAGGTACACATAGGTCTCCTGAGGCGCCCCCCCATTTCACCGATACCGAGGCCGCCGGCCACTGAAATATAGGCTATTCGCATAGTCTTCTGTAGAATTCAGCGTCGAAGTGATCGTTTTGGCGGCGACGCAAGTCGCGATCTTGATGATCCAAGAGCACGGCTCGATCCCTTCGCATGGTGCGTCGGGGAGCTCAGGTGGGCACAACATGGCGTCCGCGGGCCTGCCGCCGGGATACTCGCGGCCCGTGCGCACTGACTCCAAGCTGACTCCCGGCCTGCTGCGCGGCCTCTTGAGCCTCATGCCGCTGGTGGCGCTCACGGTCGCGGTAACGCCGGTGATCGCGAGATGGCCCTTGTGGGACGCGGAGACGTGGACCTTGCGCACCGCGTCGTCGCCGCTCCGCGAAGTCTTTGTCGTCGTAGGCCATGACGTACATCCACCCCTGTTTTTCCTGATCGAGTGGTTGATGGTTCGGGTGCACTCCTCGGAGTTGGCCATCCGGCTCCCGTCGCTGTTGGCCAGCCTCGGCACGCTCTTCGTCGTGCAGCGACTGGGCACACGACACCTTGATCCACTCACCGGCTGGTTTTCAGCGTGGATCCTTTGTCTCAGCCCCTATACGGTCGCGTACGCGGCGAACGCCCGCTCTGGACCCCTCACGGCGCTGGTCGGGGCGCTGGTGCTGAGCGCCAGTTTGGACGTCGTGACCGGCCGGGGGCCCCGCCGTCGCGCGCTCATCGTCCTCGGCGTCGCTGCGACCCTCGGCTTCTACGTGCATTATTCCGTAGCGATGGCCGTCGCGGCCGCTGGCCTCGGGCTCTTGCTGGTGGTGCTGACGTCACCACGCGCCGACGGTGCCTCTGCACGCTGGGGGCTCGTAGCCCTTGGCCTGGCCGCCGCTGCGTTCTTACCCTGGGTGCTTGGGCCCATGACGGGCCAGTCCCTCGAACCCAAGGTACCCGGCCGGCATTTCGAGGTGCTCCGGTACCTCTGGTGGCCGGTGGGGCCAGATTTTCGTGCGCGCGGCGCGACCATCCTGGTGATCCTTGCCGTATGGGGGGTTTATCGCCTCCTGCGGACTCCGGGCCTGCGCGCGCTGAGCCTGGGCTGGGTCATCGGCGCGCTGCTCGTGCCTTATCTGGGGTCGGACCGCCCGGGCGCGCTCGGCAAGTTCTACCTCTATGCCCCCCTCCAGCCCTTGTTCGGGCTCGCCGTAGGTGTGGCACTTTCCAATATATGTAGCTCGATTTCCGGCTGGACGCGCCTGGGCGCGGGACGTGTGGCTACAGGGCTGAGCGCCGTGATCCTGGTGGCGAGCATCGGGCCGCTCTGGTGGGTGTTGAGCGCGCGCTCCAACCTTGTCAGCGTCGCTCGGCTCACGCCGGGGGTGTACGACACCCGGCTGGAAGGCCGGACTCTTGCGGCGATCCCGGTCAAACACCCGGTGCAGATCCGGCCTGAGGGGCGAGCCGCCCAGGATTGGCTGCACTACGTGCCGATGTTGATTGAGGGGCCTCCCCCTCCCGGGGTGATCCTACCGCCGGCCTGGCGTGCAACCGACCGGGACGATCGTCCCCTTCAACGGGTGAAGCTCGGCGATCCCAACAAGGGCTGCACCTTCAACGAGGCCTTCGCGGCGCGCCTCGTGGTCTTGACCCCCCACGACTGCACGGGGGTGCTCTTTCAGCTCGACGAGGTAGGGCGACACGAGGGATATGGGCCTTTCCTCCTTGAGCTTGGCCTCCGTGCGGAGGCGGCAGGAGAGGCGCGCGAGGCCGAGGAGCTCGCGCGGGCCGCCCGCGATCACAGTCGCGTGAGCGCACGCCCCGATACGCTTCTGGCGCGGGTGCTCATCGCGCAGGGTCGGTACCTTGACGCCGGTATGGCGGCCCGATCCGGGGCGGAGAAGGCGGCACGTTTTCGGCATCGAGAGGATTGGCGGGCCCTCTTGGAGCTGGACGTCGCGGCGGCTGAGGGCCTCGAGGACAAAGCGGCGCTCGATGAGGCGGTGGGCCGACTCCAGTGCTTGGATCGCCTACAATTCGGCCCGTGGGAGGGGTGGTGTGCGGGCGGGCTCTGGGGGTTGATCTGAACGCCGTGGGGGGAGGGGCCGGCCGACTGCTGCGGGCTCACTGGAGCTCGCAGTCCCCATCCTCGGGCATTGCGGCGATCCACGCCTGGATCAGCGCCAGACCGCGCTCGTCCACCGTGTAGCGCGCGAGCGGTGGCATCGCGTCGTCGTCCAACGCGGCGATCCTCAAGGCCAACACTGACCGCTCCGGCTCACCCGGCCGGATGATCCGGGCGCCATCGACACCGAGCTCCCCGAAATCCGGGCGTTTGTCGCACATCAGGGCGTCGTCCATCGATGTGGTGACGCGCAGGTCGAGGTCGCCGCGCCCCCGGCCGTTGGGTCGGTGGCAATAAGAACAGTTGACGTGCAGCCAGGCACGTGCCCGCTCGTCGATCGGCACGGCGTGGTCGTCGATCCGTGGGAACGGCTCGATCGACGCCGGGAGTGCGCCGAGCATGCCGAGCTCCTGGAGCCCCTTGAGCTGGTTGTTTCCCAGCCGGCGATCCACCGGGCGTCGGTCAAGCTGGCTGAGCTCCAGCCCCAGCGCCACGTTCGGGGCGTTGCTGTGGCACTCCCGGCACATGCCGCGGGTGGGATGGTGCCAGGATTCGGCGCCCCAGGCGACGTCCACGACCTCGGCGCCGGCGGAGATCAGGGTCGCGTCGGTCTGATCCTCGTCCCAACGATAAGATACGAAGGTCCAACGATCATCGCCGTGGTGGGCCATGATTCGGGTCTCCACCAGCGTGTCCCCGAGGCCGAACTCTTTGAGCAGCACCGCCCCGGCCGGAAGATTGATGTCCCCGTCCTCCGCCAACGTGAGCTTCGTGCCCTCTGGCATCCCGAGCCAGCGGGTCTTCGAGGCCTCGTCCGACCAGAAAGGGAGGTTGATCGCGTAGGCGTAGAGCGACTCGGCCTTCACCTTGGGCGCCTCGGGATCGACGCAGCCGGTGGCGGACAGCCGAGCGGGAAGCCCATCTTCGCCAGGTTCTCCCACACCATCCACCAGGCGCCAGATCCGCCCCGCCGCGATGTCCACCACCATGAGCGAGCCGTCCTCGTCTTCCGCGAAGCTGGTGAAGCTGTATCCGTCGCGGTTCACGACACGCGGCACGAAATCAGCGCCAAAGGCCCAGATCTCGCCGAACTGATAGTCGGCGTAGACGTACTGCCCCTCCAACGTCGGCGTCGTGCGGTCGCGGCTGAACCTCCCGCCCACCACCGCGCGCGCGGCGTAGTGGTCCTGGGTCACGATCGGCTCGACCAGGTCGGTGCGATCGCACGATGCTTCGTCGAGGCACTCCGGGCCCTCGAACATCGGCCAACCTAGGTTGTCGCCGGCCTCGACCCGGTTGATTTCCTCCCAGGTCGCCCAGCCGACGTCGCCGGCCCACACTCTCCCGGTCGTGTCAAAGGAGAAGCGCCAGGGATTACGTAGCCCATAGGCCCAGATCTCGGGCCGCGCCCCGGCCACGCCGACGAAGGGGTTGTCCGCCGGGGCGGTGTAGCTGCTGGACGCCGGATCCACCTCGATCCGCAAGATCTTGCCTTGAAGCAGGCCAAGGTCCTGCGCTCGACCCTCAGGATCGCCCTGCGGACCTCCGTCCCCCAAGCTGAGGTAGAGGGCGCCGTCGGGCCCAAACTGGAGATCGCCGTTCGCGTGCATCTGGCTGTCTTCGGGCTCCTCGATCTCGAGCAGCACCGTCTCAACCGGGCTCCCTTCGGTGAACCTTGACAATCGGGCGCGCCACGCCCCAGAGCCGTCGCTCAACACGGGCTCGCTGGACGTGGCGTAGAAGAGATAGAGCTGGTGATTATTGGCAAAGTCGGGATCGGGCGCGACGGCGGAGAAGCCTGCGTCCCCATCCGCGGCTACCCGGTCTGAAAGGTCGAGTATGATCTCGGGTTTCCGCTCCCAATCGGTGAAGGAGAGGAGCTCGCCGGTGCGCTGCACCACGAGCCAACGCCCGGGACTCCCAGGCACCGGCGCCATCATCACCGGCTGGGAGAAGGCCTCCAGGCCCGGGAAGGCCTCCACGAGGTCGATCTCCTGGAGCGCCTCGGGAAAGTTCAGGCAGGCCGGGACCACATCGTCCCGGCACCCGGCCGACGCGATCACGGCGCCACTCAGCAGCCACGCGAGACCGGCGGAGGAGACCGCGGTTTGCTGGCGGTTCACCGGCGCCTCCGGCGCCCGACGCTCATGGTGAGCCCGCCCACGAAGGCCCAGATCCACGGAGCCCCAAGCCCGCGCGCGCCCTCCGCGGCGCCACAGCCACACGCGCTGGGCTCCTCGTCAGAGTCTTCTTTCTCCCGCTCTTCTTCGCCCGAGTCACCCGGATCGCCGGGGTCGGGCGTCTGGGTCGCCGGCGCAACCGCGGTGACATCGACGGTGAGCGGCCAGGAGAGGTAACCACTCGCGTCCAGCGTGCCTTCGTCGTAGGGACTGTTGAGATAGTCGGCCCCCGAGGAGCTGAACACGAGTCGAACCGTGAGCGGCCACGCGCCGCGCTCCGCGCCACGGAGCCCGAGGCGGAGCGTCTGCGCTTGGTGGGCGGCCACCGGAGCCCGCAGCAGGCTGCCGCCGACCGTGAGCACCACCTGCCCAGCGTCCGGCAAATCCACCGCTTCGCCCGCCGCGATCGGCGTGAGCACCCAATCGGCGTTCTCGTCTATCACTACGCCGCTCCCATGAGTCACCAACAGCCAGGCCTCGCCCTCGGCCCCAGGGTTCTCCCACTGAAGCACGAGGGTGTCCCGCTCATCGACCCTCAGGTCTGCCGGCTTCGCCAACCGCGGCACCGCCGTGCTCAGGGCCGCCGCGACGTCGAGCACTCCGCCGGCGCGCACCTTCATCGCCCACTCGGCCTCGGGGCGCGCGCTCGCTCGGAGCACCCGACGCACTTCAGCAGGTTCAAGGTCCGGATGCACGCCCACTGTCAACGCCGCCGCGCCGGCGACCAGCGGGGTCGCATAGCTCGTGCCCGACGCAACATAGTAGTTGCTGGTGCTATCGACGCCCGCGGAGCAGAGATCGACGCCCGGGGCGGCGAGATCGACCGTGGATTGGCCGTAGTGGCTATAGCTGTTGTAGCCACCGGTCCGGGTGGAGCCCGCGACCGAGATCACGTGCTCCATGTCGTATGAGGCGGGATAAAGCGGGAAACGGTCATTGTCGGCGTCCGCGCAGTTGGCGCTGGTACAGTTGCCCGCCGCTGCCACCAGCACCACCCCGACGTCGCCCAACGCGGCTACGGCGTCACGAAAGGCCGCATTGTCCGACGATCCTGCGATGGAGTAGTTCACCACGCCAATGCCCAGATCGCCGTCGGCGACATCCGCGAGGGCCGAGGCGGCGTAGCTGAAGTAGAGGCTACCGTCGGAGTCAGCGATCTTCAGGAGGTTCAGGCGTCCGTCGGGGAGAATTCCGCTGCGGCCGACGCCGTTGTCGCCGTTCCCCGCGATCAATCCTCCGATGAAGGTCCCGTGGTCGGGGATGCCCGCCTGCCACTCGACCTCGGCGATGCTGTCCCCGTTGCCGTAGTCAAATTGGCCGCTGATGTGGCCAATGAGCTCTTCGTGGCTGGTGAGGAAGCCGCTGTCCGCTACCGCGACCACAGGCGCCTCGCCCGCGCTCGTGCCCGCGGCGGTCCACGCCTCGGTCATTCCGAGCTCGGCGAGCTCCCACAGGTCGTCGCAGTCTTCCGTGCCCTCGCGGTCGGCCGGCAGCGAACGTTGGGCGCCGATGAGGGAGTCCTGCTCGGCATACCGGACGCCGTGTAGCGTTCGAAGCTCGCTCAAGGGCGGCGTTTTCTTGAAGTCCACGACACAGAAACGTGCGCGACGGTAACACTGGCGCACCTCACCGCCCCACGCGGGGGCCGCAGCTCGGAGCCGCTCCGCGTCCACCGCTGCCTCTACGCCGACCAGCGCCGTGTTCGGGCCTGCGAAGGCGAGAGTGAGCACGTTGAGGAACATCATTCGCTCGCCGGGGATGGCGGGGTGGCGGGCTCCCACCGCACGACCCGCTGTACTCCGTCCGCGAAGGCCAGGCGCATCGCCACGCGGGCCTGATCGTCGATCGAGACCGGGTTGAGCGCGAGATCGGTCACGGTGGAGCCCAGCGCGACGTCGCCGAAGCCGATCAGCCGTTCGGCGCCGCCCGCGCCGTCGAAGCCGTACACCCCGAGCGTGCCACCTAGGGCGCCCCGTACCACACGAGCACGCCCGTGCCCGAACAGATGACCCCGCGGAGGCTCTGGAAGCGGAGCCCGCCGAGCGAGACCGCGCGTATTTCACCATGATGTATGCAGTATATCCCGGGATGCCCGCCTCGGGGCCGGCCCGAGAAATACACCCGATCCTCGTCGTCGAGGCAAGGAAACCGGGAGATCTCCGCAAAGTCGGCCGTCGGCGGCAACAGCAGCTCGGGCGGCCCGCCTCGGCGACTCCACGCCAGGAGTGCGCCGCCGTCGGCGTCGTTGGCGCGAAAGAGCACGGTGCCGCGTGAATTGATCACGGGCATCCCCTCAAAACTCGGGGTGCAGGCTCCCGGTCGCCTGCGGTCTCCCAGGAACGGGCTGTCGCTCGCACAGACCTCGCGCAGCGGCTCGCCCCGCGAACGGGTGTAGATGCCGTCGTGCCCGTCCCATCGATCGGCGCGGAACGCCACAATGCCGCCTTGATGAATGACCGGACCGGCAACACCAATCGCGCGCAGCTCGGCACCCGTGGGGGCGGTCTGGACCAGCGCGAGCGTGCCCTGCCCGTCCTTGACCCACAGCTGCTCCCCCTGCACGAACACGGCGAGGGTAAACGTACCGTTCTCTTCAATGAGATCGGGGTGGCTCGAGGGAACCAGCTCGCCGAACGGGCGTCGGGCGCCGCCCTCGGGCGCCGCAAGCACGATCATGCCGCGGCCTCCCTCGCGCGCAGCGTAGAAGGCGACGTGTCCGTTCGCGATCGCGGGGACGTAGGGGCCGAAGTCCGAAAAGTGCTTCCCCGTCCGTGCGATCTCTACCAACTCGTAGTTCATCAGCTCCCCGACTGCCGAATGTTAACGTAGCCTTGGCGAGAACACCCCAAAACAGGCCCTGGTGCCGCGTTCGTCCTCGCGGACGGGCGCTTCGCGGCTCGGCTTGACGAGCCCTTCGCGGGCACAGCCGGGTCTCGTGCGCTAAGCAGGGTCCATGTCACAACCTCGCGAATTCGACATCGTACTGCTGGGCGCGACGGGATTCACCGGTCGGCAGGCGGCGGGATTCCTCCGCGCTCACCCCGACGCCCGGGCATTGAAGCTCTGCTTCGCCGGCCGTGACCCCACGCGCCTCGCGGCGGTCTCGGCGGGCACGCCGCTCCGCGTTGTCGATACGCGCGACGTTGACGCGGTAGAGCGCCTCGCAGCGTCGACCCGGGTGCTGGTCACCACCGTCGGGCCCTACGCCAGGTACGGCGACGCGGTGGTAGACGCCTGTGCGCGGAACGGCACGGATTACCTGGACATCACCGGCGAGACTCCGTGGGTGCGCCGGGTCATCGAGCGACTGGACGCCCTCGCCCGTCAAACCGGAGCGCGGATCGTGCCTTTCTGCGGTTTCGACTCCGTCCCGTCGGATCTTGGCGCCTACATGATGGTCCAAGCGCTGCGGGAGCGGCACGACGAGGGCACGGTCGAGGTACGAAGCGCGTTTCGGATAAAGGGGGGGCTCAATGGGGGGACGATGGCCACCGCGCTGATGCTCGCCGAACCTGAGCACGGCGAGGGCCTGTTCAGCCCCTACGTGCTCGTGCCGACCCGCGCCCCCGGGGTCTTCGATGAGCCGCGGGTGGCGGCGGCGATGCGTGAGGACCTCCGCCCACATCCTGACGAAGCGCTCGGCGGCTGGGTGGCCCCGTTTGTCATGGCGCCGGTCAACGGGGCGGTGGTTCGCCGCAGCCAGGCGCTGTGGGCGGCGCGCGGTGAGCCTTATGGCGCAGGCTTCGTCTACCAGGAGGGGGCCGCTGCGCGCGGGCCGCTGCGCGCGTGGGCCTTCACCGCGGGCGGCCTGCTGATCGGCCTGGGGGCACGTTGGCGTTGGCTCCGTCGCGCGGCCGAACGTTTCGTGCCCAAACCGGGCGAGGGGCCGACCGAGGCGCAGATGGACGACGGCTGGTTCCGGGTCGTATTGGTGGCTCGGGGAGAGCGGGGGACCCAGCTTCGGGGCCGCATCCTGAGCCAGGGGGATCCGGGCAACCGGAGCACGGTCCGCATGTTGTGTTCGGCGGCCTTGAGCCTCGCCTTGGGAGAGGCGGCTCCGGGTGGAGGGGTGTTGACGCCGTCGGTCGCCCTGGGGCTGGGCTTTCTCGACCGCCTTCGCCGGGAGGGAATGGAGTGGGTGGTGGAGCCGGCGGCGTCCTGATTTCGCCTTGAGCCAGCCCGCCGGATACGTTGCCGCCGGAGCAAACATGTCCACCGAGTACCGCGGCTATCCCAACGCCTACGCCGACGCCCCCATGCCGACCCAAGAGATGGTCGACCTCTGTAAACAACACACGCTGTATACGTGGTCGGCGAATGACAGCGTACACCCGCTGGCCGTAGCGCGGGCCGAGGGGGTCTACCTCTTCAGTCCCGAGGGCAAACGTATCCTCGACTTCAACTCGCAGCTCATGAGCGTGCTGATCGGCCATGGTCATCCCAAGGTGATCGAGGCGATGAAGCGCCAGTTGGATGAGCTGATCTTCGTCTATCCCCAGACGGCCACTCAGGTTCGCGCTCGCCTGGGTAAGCTCCTCGCGGAGCTGACGCCGGGAGACATCAACACCTTCTTCTTCACGCTCGGCGGGGCGGAGGCCAACGAGAACGCGGTGAAGGCGGCGCGTCTCTACACCGGGCGTCAGAAGATCCTGGCGAGCTACCGTAGTTATCACGGCGGCACCGCGCTGACGATGGGCCTGACGGGTGATCCCCGTCGCTGGGCCAGTGAGCCTTCGCCCCCCGGCATCGTCCACTACATGGATCCGCGACCCTACGACTACCGATTCGGGCAGACCGACGAGGAGATCACTCGGAATCACCTGATCTATCTCGATGAGCTGATTCGTATGGAGGGGCCGTCCACCATCGCGGGCATCATCCGGGAGACGGTCACGGGCACCAATGGGGTGCTGGTGCCCCCGCGCGGCTGGCTCGCCGGGGTCAAGGCCCTCTGTGAGCGCCACGGCATCCTGCTGATCTGTGACGAGGTGATGGCCGGCATGGGTCGCACCGGCAAGATGTACGCTTTTGAGCACGACGGCGTCGTGCCTGACCTGGTGACCCTGGCCAAGGGGCTCACCAGCTCCTACTTCCCGCTGGGAGCGGTGGGCCTGTCCGACCGAATCGCCGACCACTTCCGAAAAAACGTGTTCTGGGGCGGGTTGACCTACAACTCACACCCGGTTGGCCTCGCTACCGCCGAGGCGGTGCTCCACGTGATGATCGACGAAGGGATGATCGAGAACGCGGCGCGACTCGGGGCGGTGATGCGGCGCGAGATGGACCGGCTGGCCGGGCGCCACCCGAGCGTAGCGGAAGGAAGGAACATCGGCCTTTTTGGCATGATGGACATTCGCAAGAATCGGCGCAACGAGCCGCTCGCGCCCTACAACGGGTCGCACCCGGCGATGAACCGGCTCGCGACCTTTTTCAAAGAGGAGGGCCTCTTCACCTTCGTGCGGTGGTCGTCATTCACGGCCAATCCGCCGCTCTGTATCACGGAAGAGCAGCTTCTTGAGGGATTTTCGATCGTAGACCGCGGCCTGTGTATCACGGACGAGGTGTTTGAAGAGGGGGGCTGAGGTTCACACTGGCGTCTCGACATAGCGAGCGGGTCCCCGGCGGCATCGGCATCGACATCGGTGCGAGGTCGTCATTGCCATCGGCAGAGACATCGGAATCGAGGTTCAAGGCATCGATATCGATGCCGCGCTCGGCCGCTTCGATGTCGATGTCCAT
>CANKTH010000022.1 GCA_947486185.1 Deltaproteobacteria bacterium | reverse complement strand
TCCAGGGGAGACGTGTGCCCACGATCGGCACCCTCACCCTGGGAAGGGTCCTCCGCGACCCCAAACGACCACCGACCCCAAACCCTTGACCCGTCAACCTCAGAGTCACCGGAGTCTCCGACCGTTTCTACTATTACGTTTGGTTGTGACGCCCCGCGGGACCACATTTCTCGCCCAGAACTCGGTGGCCCCGGTCGCGCCTACGACAGCGGATCGCGAGAGCGCTCGCGGATCTGGGTTGGATCGGGTGGCTCGGGCGAGAGACCTGCCTCCTCGAGCCCTTCCATCAGGCGTCCAACGCCGATGAGCTACGGGCGTGCGTCGTCAAACAGTTGGTGCTTCACAAGCAGGAGGGCGGCCGATACCCGCCCCGCCTCTGGATCCTCTCGGCGGGGCGACCACATCGCTTGATCCAGGACTTTGGCTTCGTGCCGCACCGCGAGCGTCGCGGGATCTACGAGGCGGCAGCCGGACTCCATCTGGGACTCGTGGTGGTTCCCGAGCTGCCCCCGTCAAGAGAGACGCTGATGCTCCGCCTGATGGGAAGCGGGCGCACGCTTCGCCAAGCCCTCGCCGAGCTTGGCCAACTCAAGGCGAACACTTTGGAGCGACGACTGGCCGTGCCCATCCTCATCGCGGTGCAGCTTGACGCGTCGTGTGGTATTTTTTCGAAGGACCGGGAGGCACTGATCGACGCGATGAAGGTGTACCAGGAGTGGGAGGCGGGGGTCGAGGCGCGCGGCGAGGCGCGCGGCGAGGCGCGCGGCGAGGCGCGCGGCGAGGCGCGCGCGGGGAGGCGCGCGGGCAGGCGCGGGCGCTCATCCGTGTGTTGATCCGCACCTACACCCGTCGTTTTGGGTCCGTACCCGCCGAGTTCGCCAACGCGGTTGGGAATATCCAGGACCCGGGCCAGCTCGAGCCCTGGCTCGATCTATTCGCCGAGGGCAGCGTCGCGGACATCCGCGCTCGGGTGTTGGTCGCGAATCCGCAACGTCTACCTACGGACTGAGCCGCGACCACCACGAATCGGCTGTCCCGCTGTGCCCACCCTCCTTGGTGTCGGCTAAGGCTGCACGATGCTGCTGCTCCTCCTCGCCTGTGCGGCGCCTGACACCCCCGGGGCAGCCCCCGACAGTCTGGCGCCCTCCGACTCGGCCGACCCCTGCGCCGGCGCCCCGGTGGTGGATTGGAACAGCTTTGGCGACGCTTTTTTGGGCCACGCCTGCGCGGGCTGTCACGCGGGCACCACGCCCAACCGGAACGGCGCCCCCGAGGAAGTCCGCTTCGACACCGTCGATCTCGCCTGGGAGTGGGCCCCGCGTATCCTCGCCCGCGCGACCGGGCAGGCCCCGAGCATGCCCCCGAGAGGCGGCGTCGCCGACGACGACCGCCAGAAGCTCGCGTGGTGGCTCGGTTGCGGCGTTCCCGGCCGCTGATACGCCGCGTGCTCGCGTCTGCGACACCGCTTGGTCTGGGCGGCGTCCTGTGGTACTATCGACCTTCCCACCATGGAGGTGTCCGCTGCTCTTTTTCCTCCTCGCGTGCAGCTCGGACAGCACCGTGGAGCCGCTCGCGCCCACCGGTTCCACGGGCGATCCGAGTACCGAGACGGTCGTCCCCAACCCAAGCCCCTACGTGGCGCCCGACACCGAAACCGACCCCGAGGAGCTGCTCGACCTCGCTACCATCGGCGCCGGGGTGACCCAGGCGATCAGCGCCGCCTATGCTGTTGACGCCGCCGTCGCGCTCGAGGCGCAGCGACGGGTGATGGCAGACGGCGACTCGGACTGTCCGGGGCTGATCGACGATTACTATGCGGTTTATGGCTACTACTATTGGTATGCCACCTGCTCCACCAACCTGGGCGCGAGCTTCGACGGTTACGGGTACCTCTACGACGTCACCAACGTCGACGCCGGCAGTTATTTCGCCCACGAAGCCGATTACTGGTACGGCCTCGCCGACCTGCGGACCGCGGACGACCAACGTTACGAAATGACCGGCACAGTGTGGGACTACCACTACCGCTACGACAGCTCCGCCTATGACTACTACTCCTGGGGCGTACTCGGCGACTTCTTATGGACTGGAGCCGAATATTCCGACACCTGGCTGGCCCGCGGCGTCAGCGCCCAAGTCCAGGGCTACAGTTACCGCTACGACTCGGGCGCGGTGGTGGTCTGGCTCGACGGCACGGTCGGTGGGCTCACCGGCAGCTTCGACGCGGCCCATCTGCGGTCGGTGATGCACGTGGATGAGGCCGTCGGCTCCAACTGTGAGGCGGAGCCGGGCGGCAGCATCGCGGTCCGCACCACCGGAGGCGAATGGTATGAGGTGGTGTTCGACGGCCCCACCTATTGGGGCGCCACGAGCTTTCCACCCTCATGCGATGGTTGTGGAGAGGTGTTTCATCGCGGAGTGTCCCTCGGCGAGGCGTGTCCCGACCTGAGCCTCCTCACCTTGTCCCCGGAGGCCCCGTGGCGCTGAGGCCCAGCTTTCGTGGGGTAGGCTCGCTGCTGCTCCTAGGGACGGCGTGCGCCCCAGCCGACCGCGCCGCGCCCGCGCCGGAGACCGCCCCGCGCGATCAGGCCCCAGCGGCGCTCTCCCCCACCGAGCTACTGAGCCGCGCTAGCCTCGACCTTCGCGGGGTGCGACCGAGCCTTGACGAGCTGGCACAGGTCGAGGCGAACCCTGAGGCCGTCGACGCGCTCATCGGGTCCTTCCTCCACGATCCTCGACTCGGCGAGCGAGTACGCAGCTTGTTCGCGGATATCTACCTCACACGGCAAGACACCTTCTCCGTCACCGCCGCCGACTATGGCCTCGATGACCAGCCTGCTTTCGCGGCGGCGATCGGGGAGGAGCCGCTGCGGATCCTCTCCACGATCGTCGAGGAAGATCGACCTTATACCGAGATCGTCACCGGTGACTGGACCGTGGTGGACGAACAGCTCGGCGCGGCCTGGCCGCTCGACTACCCGGCGGGCGAGACCGGCTGGCGCATCGCCCACTACACCGACGGTCGGCCGGCCGCCGGCATCCTCAGCACCAACGGCTTCTGGTGGCGCTACACGTCCAACGCCTCCAACGCCAATCGTGGGCGGGCCAACGCGATCAGCCGGGTGCTGTTGTGTAGCGACTACCTCTCCCGAGAGATCGCCTTCGAGCGAGACGTCAACCTGCTCGATGAAGCAGCGGTCACCGAGGCGATCCAGTCCAACCCCGGCTGTGTCGCCTGCCACGTAACCCTGGATCCCCTGGCGAGTTATCTCTGGGGCTTCTACTACGTCGATGCGCAGAGCCGCAGTGACACCAGCCGTTATCACCCCGAGCGCGAGCTCCTGTGGCAAGACGCCACGGGGACCGCTCCCGCATATTATGGGTCTCCGGGCTATGATCTGGAGGAGCTCGGCCGCCAGATCGCTACCGACCCCAAGCTGCCCGAATGTATCACCCAACAGGTCTACGAGCGCCTGCTCCAGCGGGAGGTCACGCTGGATGACACAGAGACCTTGACCAGCCTCCGCGAGACGCTGATCCACGCGGAGCTACGCCTCCGACCGCTATTTTCGGCGGTACTCCAGAGCGAAGCCTATCGGACCGCACCGAGTGATGACCCCAGCGCCGCCCCCCGTAAGTTGCTCTCGCCCGACCAGCTTGGCTCGGTGATCGAGGATCTCACGGGGTTCCACTTCAGCCACCTGGGTTATGACATGCTGCGCACCGACACCTACGGGCTCCGTACGCTCGCGGGTGGCGCCGACGGCCTCTACGCGCTGCGTGCAGCGAAGGAGCCCACCGCTACCGCTACGCTGGTGTGGGCGCGTGTCGCCGAGGGCGCCGCCCGGTATGTGGTGACCCAGGATCAAGCTTCCCCCCTCACCGCCCGCCTGTTCACCGAGCTTAGCCTCTCCGCCACCCCAGAGGCAGATCCCGACGGCTTCCGGCGCCAGCTTCACACGTTACACCTTCGGGTGCTCGGGCGGAGAATCGCCGAAGATGGTCCCGAGATCGAGGCCAATCTCTCGCTGTGGCAAGCGCTCTATGAAGTGGAGGGAGACCCCGCGGCCGCCTGGGCAGGCCTGCTCTCCGCGCTCCTGCGTGACCCTGAATTCCTCTTCTACTGACCGAAGGACGCCGATGTTTCGCCGCGAATTGCTACGACGGGCCGGTTTGGGTGGCGCAGGGCTGTTGGCGGCGCCCGCCCTGATCGGGCGCGCCCAGGCAGAAGTAGCCGCAAACCACCGTAAGTTCATCTTTGTCGTCAACTACGGCGGATGGGACCCGACGCGTGTCTTCGCCGACGAGTTCGACAACCTCAACGTAGACATGGAGCGGACCGCCGAGCCCGCGACCGCCGGCGGTCTCAACTTCGTGGACCACCCTGACCGCCCCAGCGTCCGGGACTTTTTCACCCGATACCACTCCACGACCTCGATCTGGAAGGGCATCCTCGTACCCTCGGTGGCGCACGAGAACTGCCTGCGGCTGATGCTCACCGGCAGCACACGGCAGGACGGCGCCGATTGGCCCGCGATCGCCGGCGGCGTGGTGGGCGCCACCCTCGCCTTGCCTCATGTGGTAGCGGCCGGACCCTCGTTCCCCGGGGAATTCGGCGCGTTTGTCACGCGCACGGGTACCAGCGGCCAGCTCCCCGCACTCCTCGACGGCACCATCCTGGATTGGAGCGACCAACCGACGGCGGCGCCTTCACGGAGCGCGAGCGCGCTCGTCGACAGCTACGCCGCGGGCCGCGCGAGGTCCTTCTCCGCCGGCGCACGATCGACCCAGGAGCGCGCCCTCGGGGAATCCTTGGTCGGCGCGCTCGACCGCTCCAACGTGCTGAAGGAGCTACGCGATGTGGTCAACTGGAGCGCAGGCAGCAGCTTCGGCGAACAGCTTCGGTTCGCCACCGACCTCTTGAAGCTCAACGTCTCCCGGTGTGTCACCGTGTCCTTCGCCAATTACAGTTGGGACACCCACATCGACAATGACCTCTACCAGTCGTACAACTTCCAGGCTTTGTTCACGGGCCTGCTCGACCTCTTCGACCAGCTGCGCACGCTGCCAGGCACCGCGGGCGGCGCGCTCATCGACGAGACCGTGGTCGTGGTGCTCTCCGAGATGGGCCGCACCCCGCAGCTCAACAGCGGCAACGGCAAGGACCACTGGCCCTATACCTCCGCGATGGTCGTCGGCCCGGGGCTCATCGGGGATCGGGTCTACGGCGGATACGACACGCTTTATTACGGTCGTAACGTCGATCCCGCCAGCGGGGACGTCAACGACGACGGCACGAGCCTCTCGTGCGACGTGTTCGGGAGCACGCTTTTGCGGGCGGCCGGGGTCGACTCGTTGGACTACCTGCCTGGTGTCGCGGTGGTGGAAGGCGCGCTGAGCGACGGCGGATGAGCTCGGGTAAACGGTCGTTTGGGGGTGCGGGGGCGCTCCGTGACTCACGGCGGCGCGCTGCGGGGAGCGCCATCCTCTTGGGCCTTAGCTTCGGTTGGGCGGCGGCCGCACACGCCGCGACGCTCGTCGTGTCGAGCTCCGGGCCGTGGACGAGCTTGGACGAGGCGTTCCTGGCTTCGTCGCCGGGAGACCGCATCGAAGTAGACCCGGGCACCTGGCCGGTGACGGTCGCCTGGCCCCACCGGCTCGAGGTTGCCGGCGCAGGCGCGGCGCTCACGTTCATCGAAGGGGACGGACTCGGGGCAGCGCTCCGGCTCACCGGGGTCGAAGCTGCCGTCCTGACCGGTGTCGGCCTCAAGAACGCCGGAGCGAGCTGCCTGGAGCTCCAATCGAGCGAGCTTCAGCTCGAGGAGGTCGAGATCCTGGAGAGCGGCGCCGAAGGCGGCACGGGCGCGGTGGTGTTGCTCGACAGCACGCTCGCGCTCAACGACGTGACCTTCCGTCACAACCAAGGGAGCGCTGGGGGCGCGATCCAGGGCGAACGAAGTACACTAAGCGGCAGCGCCGCGCGCTTCGAGGAGAACACGGTCACCAACACCGGCGGCGCGATCTTCCTCTTGGACAGCACCGTCTCGTTGGCGGGCGCCCACTTCGAAGGGAATCAGGCCGAGAGCGGCCACGGTGGCGCCATATCCGTCGAAGGGAGCGCGTTGGAGCTGCGTGACAGCGTGTTGTTGTCGAACACGGCGGGCGGCAATGGCGGGGCGCTCTCCGTCGCCGCCGGATCGGCCCTGGAGCTCGTCACCACCGCGCTGTCCGACAACGTCGCCACCGGAAACGGCGGTGACCTCTACCTCGCGGACCGGGCACGCGCGGCCCTCGCCGACAGCGAATTTATCGATAGCACCTCGGTTTCTGGCTATGGCGGCTCGGTATACGCCACGACGAACGTCGGCGTCGTCGCGCGCCGCTGCACCTGGTCCCGACCCTACAGCCTCTACGGAGGCGGCGCATTCTACCTCTATGATACGGTCCAACCTACGCGGCTCACCGATGTGGTGATCACCGAGGGTGAGTCGGTCTACAGCGTAGGTGGCGCGATCTACGCCTACTACAACTCGCCGGTGGTGGCGGAGCGCTCGCGTTTCGAAGGCAATGTGTCGAGCGTCAGCCACGGCGGGGCGATCTATGCAGCCTACTACGCCGAGCTCGACCTGTCGGATACCGAGTTCGTGGACAACCGGGCGGAGGTCGGGAGCGGAGGCGCGATCTACCTGGAGAACTACGGAGGGAACCCGAGCTCGATCGTGGGCGGCTACTACTCGGGCAACGTCGCGGGGGCCCAGGGCGGCGCCGCGCACATCGGGTCGAGCTACCTGACCTTCTCCGACAACGAGCTCCGGGGAAACCGAGCAGGGGATGACTCTTTTGGCGGGGCGCTCTCGCTGGTGGGCAACTATGAGCTTCAGTTGGACAGAAACCGACTGTTGCTCAACCGCGCGGGGTATGGGGGAGCGATCTACGACGCGCACAACGTCAGCGGCACGGGCCACGACACGTGGCGGGGCAACCTCTTTCAAGAGAACAGCGCACGGGTCGGCGGCGCGGCGTGCCTGGTCGAAAATGGTTCCTCCTCACTGGAGAACAACACGCTGGTCGGTAACGGCGCCTCGGAGGCGGCCGGGGGCCTCTGTGTCGTGCTCCAAGGCCTGCGGCTGGTGAACAACGTGTTCGCCTTCGGCACGGACGGCGCCGCGCTCAGCCTCTACGACGCGCCCTCGGTGGCGGGCGCGGTGGCGGAGTACAACAACTTCTGGCAGAACAGCGGAGGCGACATCGAGGGTGACGGGGCCGAGCTGTCCGACACCAACCTGCTGATCGATCCGGGATTTCAGGGTTTTCACCTCGACGCGGACGCCGACGCCGACTCACTCAGGCTCGGCGCCGAGAGCCCCCTCATCGACGCCGGGTGGCCCGAGCTCCTCGACCTGGACGGCAGCCCAAGCGACATCGGCGCCTACGGCGGACCGACGGCCGCGGTCGACGACCTCGACGGCGACGGGGTGGACGCCCGTTACGACTGCGACGACACGGACGCCGAACGCTACCCCGGCGCTACCGAACGATGGTACGACGGCGCCGACCAGGACTGTGACGGCAACGACGACGACCAGGATGGTGACGGCCTCGCATCCGCCGACGACTGCGATGACCAGGATCCCGGGTTGGGCGACGACTGTGACGCGTCCCCGCCGGACAGCGAGGGTGGCAGCCGAAAGTTAACGAAAGATGCTGACGATCCGGAGGGCGGCTGTAGCTGTGGCGGCGGTCTCCCGCCCGCCGGGATCCTGCCGCTGGGGCTCGGCCTCCTGCTCCTGGCGGGCCGCCGGCGGCCCTGACACCGCAGCGCGCAGAGCCTCACCACAATCCAGGGATCAACGCGCGCCTCTCCGGTGGGTAGTCGGGAAAACGTTGCTGATACCAGCGGTGATGGCTCAACGCCCGCGGGCCGAGGTTGGCGAAGGTATAGAGCGCAAACAGGAGCCCGGCGGGTGACCACGCGGCGAGCGCGAAACCGAGCCAGGTCAAGAGCTCGCCCAGGTAGTTGGGGCAGCTCACCCAGGCATAAAGCCCCCCATAGGGGATCTTGTACCCGGTCTCCCCGGGTTTCCGCAGGGCGCGCAGCACAGCGTCGGCGTGCTGGTTGATGCCGAAACCTACGAGGAAGAGCGCGACGCCGGCATGGAGCGGGACCGCGAAGAGGGCAGCGGGCGGGTAGTCGAGCACGTGCGCGACGGACCAACCGTTCAGTCCGCCATTGAACAGGTTGAACGCGGCGCCAAGCGCCACGATCACGAGCGGCATCGGTGCCTTCGGGTAACGGAGCAGGAGCGGGTAGACCAGCGTTCGCGGCAGGTAATGGACGAGCCACAACGCCAAGAGGAGCCGCGGCGTAGCCTCCCCCGCGTGGTCACCCAGCAAAAAGCTAAGGGAAAAGCACAGCGGCGCGGGCAGCTCCATCAGGATCCAACCGATACGCGCCGGGAGAGTGGGACCAAAGGCGCCCGGGTCCGGAAGGTGCCGGCCATAAGGCGCGGGCATCCGGCTCGTGGCCAGCAGCGTGGCGGCGCCGACGACGGCGTACACGACGAGCACGGCGGAGTACCAGGCGGAGTCCATAGATGCCGCTATCCCGGAGAGGCGACGACGCGCTCCGCCGCCCTACGGCCCCCGTCGCAGGAGACGGGAGGACCAGACCCGTGACCCAAGCGGGCCGGACCGGCTCCCCTCCCCGACGGGGCGGGGTCACATTGGACCTGTGCGTGTGGTACAGCTACCCTGCCCGACGGAGGTCTCGGATCGCGGCGCGATCCTATCTCCAACTGGCTGCCGCCAACGGTAGGCGACGGCCTCTACGCGGTTCTGATCGTGCTCCTCGTCGGCGGATTTCTGCGCGCTCGCCCACCGGTGCAGGTCGCGTTCGCCGGCCTGGGCGTCTGCGTCATCGTGGAGCTCTCCCAACTCTGGCACCCGGCGTGGCTGGACGCCCTGCGAGCGACCACGCCCGGTAGACTGGTCCTTGGACGCGGATTCTTGTGGGAGGACCTCCTCGCCTACGTCGTAGGTGCTGCCTCCGGGTGGGGCGTCGAAACGTTGCTTCGCCGTCCGAAGTCCCGTACCCCACCCGGGTGAAACACCGCTGAGGCCCAGTTCGGAGCCGTGAGCGGTAGTGGCCCGTCCGCCGCGCGCTCCAGACCGCAGCCGCGTCGGAACTATACTACGCATGGCCTTGAAATCTCAGGCCCCCGACCCACATTCTGCTCGTCGGGCATCCGCCCATCAACCTGGAAACAAGGAGGATGATATGGCCAATCTCATCAACAGGACCGATCCGCTTGACGAGCTGTTCCGTGGCTTCTTCGTTCGGCCGGTAGACCTCGGGCAGCAATCGCAGCTCCCGTCCATCCGGATGGACGTGAAGGAGCAGGAAGGGAGCTACCTCGTGCACGCCGAGCTTCCCGGGGTCAAGAAGGAGGACGTCCATGTCACGGTGGACGGCAACACGGTGTCGATCCGCGCCGAGGTCAAGCAGGAGCGTGACGTGAAGAACGGGGACCGCGTATTACGGTCGGAGCGTTACTTCGGCAAGGTCTCCCGCAGCTTTCAGCTCGCGCAGGACGTGGACGAGGCCACCGCGAGCGCGAAGTTCGCTGAAGGTGTGCTCGAGCTCAAGCTCCCGAAACGTACGGCGACGGCCAGCAAGCGGCTGACGGTGGAGTGAGCGGGGGCGCCAGGCGCTACGCGTGAGGGGCCCGGCGGGCGGCCGCAGGCCGGGCCGAGCGCAGCTCGGTCGGAGGGCGGAGCCCGACCCCGAAGGGGCCCGACCCGAGCGAAGCGAGGGGCACGCCCGGCTCGCTCGCGAGCCCCGAGCACTCGGAGATCGGGTTAGCTCGACGCGATGTCCCTCCTCACACTCCTCCTCGCCTGCACCCCGACCACCGGATCGCCAGACTCTCCCGGCAAACGGGACAGCGACCCCTACACAACCGGTGCGACGTCGAACAGTGGCGATGACACTGGCGGGGGCACTCCCGGCGATACCGACGCTGACGGCGACGGCTACAGCGCCGACGACTGCGACGACGCCGACGCCGCGGTCCACCCAGGCGCCGTGGAGGTGTGTAACGGACTGGACGATGACTGTTCGGGCCTGATCGACGACGGCGTCCTCACCCCCTGGTACGCCGACTCCGATAGTGACGGCTTTGGCGACCCCGAGCTCAGCGTCGAGGACTGCGCCGCGCCCGCGGGCTTCGTCGCCGACGCGACCGACTGTGACGACGCGGATGCTGCCGTAGCGCCCGGTGTCTTGGAGACCTGCGGCGACGGCGTCGACAATGATTGTGACGGGTCATCGCTGGAATGTTCGCTATCCGGACTCTACCCGCTCTCGAACGCGGCCGCGTCCTGGTCGGGCGCCGCCGCGGGGGACTACGCGGGCACCACGCTGGCCGGCGCGGGCGACCTCGACGGGGACGGCTCCGCCGACCTGCTGATCGGCTCGCCCGGCAACGACGACGGCGGCACCGACGCGGGCGCTGTCTATTTTGTTCCCGGCCCGGTGACTCCCGGCGAACACAGCCTGCCCGACGCGCCGTCAGCCTGGGTAGGCGACGCCGGGGAGCGCGCGGGGGAGGCCGTCGCCGCGGTGGGTGACCTGACCGGCGATGGCCAGGCCGACCTCTGCGTGGTCAGCGCGGCTTCCGTGGTCTACGTGGTGGCCGGTCCGCCCGCGCTCGGCGCGACGGCACTGTCGTCTACGGCGATCGTCTTGGATGGTTGGGATGATTTCGTGTACGCCTCCGTCGTCTCGGGCGCCGGTGACGTCACGGGGGACGGCCTGGACGATCTGTTGGTTGGCGCGCCAGACAACGTCGATCCGGCCACCGGGGGCGCGTGGGCGGGGAGCGCCTATGTGCTGGCGGGGCCGGTGTCGGGCTCGGGCGCCCTCGAGGACGCGGTGAGCACCACGATCCGCGGCGACCTCGGCTACACCAGTGGGAGCAGCTACGTCGGCTCCTTCGCAGGCTACGCGGTGGCGGCCGACGACCTCACTGGCGACGGCGTCGCCGACGTGCTCGTGGGCGCGCCCGGCCCCGCCCCGACCGAAGATGGCGGGCGTGTTGTGCTGTTTGATGGCCCGGTAACCGCGACCGATCTCGCGCTCGCCGACGCCGACGCCACCCTCAAGGGCGAGGACTACCACAACTCCGCGGGCCACAGCGTGACCCCCGCGGGCGACCTCGACGGCGATGGTTACGCCGACCTCGCGGTGGGCGGCACCTACGGCTTTTATTTCACGCACAACACCGGCAAGGTCTACGTCGCGCGCGGGCCACTCGCGGGCACCGCCGGCCTCGTGGACGGATGGGCGGTGTGGGAGGGTGAAGCCGCCGATGACTACGCCGGGCAGTCAACCGCTCGCCCGCTGGACGCCAACGGCGATAGCTTCGCCGACCTGCTCATCGGGGCGGAGGGTAATGACGCCGAGTACACCTTCGGTGGGCGCGCCTACCTCGTCTACGGGCCGCTGTCCTCGGGCACCTTCGGGATGGCCGATGCCGACGTCATCTTCACCTCCGAGTCGTCGTCCAGCTCGGTGGGATCCCGGGTCGACAGCCTGGGCGATGTCTCGTCCGACGGCATCGACGACCTGATCATCGGCGCGCGGTACGACAACACGACCGGCGCCGGCGCGGGGCGGGCCTATGTGGTGTTTGGGGGTGGGTGAGGCAGCACAGTGCGGCGCAGACACGCAGCCCAACGGGCTACGTGGCGCGGCGGAGGCCTGTCATGTTGTTGTTCGCCCTGCTCGCCTGTCAGCCCGACCTCACCGTGCCGGCCCCTCGCCTCACTGCCGCCTCGCCGCTCGCCTTTTGCCGCGAACAACTGGACACCCTGGTGACCGTCACCGGTTCGGGCTTCGCGCCCGTGCCGACGGAGATGCTCGGGAAACCAGCCTTGCTCCTACCCAAGCTGAGCCTGGTGCCCGGTGTGGACCTCAGCGGTGCCCCCCTCGCCGGCGCCGAGCTCGCCCTGCCCGACGCCGTATGGGTTGACGCCGGAACGTTGAACGTCACCCTCACGCCGGCGCTGGCCCTCGCTGAAGGGGCCTACGGCCTGCGGCTGATCAACCCGATGGCCAGTTTACCAGCCTCGACCTCGCGATCACCGCCGTCTCCGCGCCCGTCATCACCAAGGTGGAGCCCGACAGCGTCTGTGTCGAGGCCGACACCATCGAGGTCACGGTAACCGGCACCGGATTCTTGACCACCGAAGGGCAGGGCCCCACCGTGCAGGTAGACGACGCAAACTTTGTCCCGACAAACGCCGACGGTTGTGTGCCGCTCCCGACCGACAGCACGCTCGAGCTGTGTACGACCCTGCGGTTCAGCCTGCCCACCGGCTCCCTCGCTGTTGGCGAGAACATCAGCTCACCGTGCTCAACCCCGAGCCCGCCGCCTGTTTCACCGAGACCAGCGCCACCTTCACCGTCACCGACCCGCCTACCATCACCGACGTCGAGCCCGACGCGGTGTGCACCTCGGGGGACACGGTTGAGGTCTTCGGCACCGGCTTTGTGGAGGGGATGACGGTCACGGTGGGCGGCGTCACCGCGACGGAGGTCGTGGTCAACGACCCTACCTACCTCACCGCCACCGTGCCTTCCGGCGTACCCGTCGGGCCCGCGGACGTTGTGGTGACCACCGCGGACGGCTGCAGCGCGGAGGCCGCAGCCGTGGTCGATCTGGGTGATTACGACGTGATCGTGGTCAACCCCGACGGCTCGGTCGGCGCGCTCCCCGCGGCCGTTGAGGTGACCGACGAGCCGCCACCTACCGTCGAGACCGTGTCCCCCGCCTCGATCCCGGCGAGCGGTGACCAGGCGATCACCGTTTATGGCGCCGCTTTTCGTAGCCCGAGCCTCGAGCTGGACTGCGCCGATCCCGCCGGCGGCGCCGTGGTGACGGTCTCCGCGACGGTGACCAGCTCGACGGACAACACCCTCTCGGCCGTTGTACCTACCGATCTTACCGGAACCGGCGTGTGTGTGCTGCGGGTCACCAACGGCGACGGCCCGTGGGTGCTGTGGTCGGGCATGTCGGTCACAAACCCCTCCCAGAACCTGTTTGATTGGCGCGCCGGCACGCCCATGACCCAGGCTCGCCGGGCGCCCGCCGCGGTCGCGGGCCGCGCGACCGAAGCATCACGGCTCGGGATCGGTCCGCGTCACCCCTCCGACACACCGTAGCCGCCCCGTCGTAGCGTCTACGCAACTGCGGGTTCCCCGGGCGGCGCCTCCTCGTGGCCGATTACGCGCTTACTACCGAACTCACAGGAGCACACATGAGCACGTCACCGTTCCGTTCCCGCGCCGTCGAACAGCGCCTCACCGGCCGCCCCACCTCCGACGGAGCCGGGGTGACCCTCACCCGACTGATCGACCAACGCCTCTCCCGGCGCCTGGATCCCTTTCTGATGCTCGACCATTTCGGCTCGTCCAACCCCAAGGACTACCTCGCCGGCTTCCCCAACCACCCCCATCGCGGCTTCGAGACCGTCACCTTGATGGTGAACGGCCGGATGCGCCACCGAGACAGCGCCGGCAACGAGGGACTGTTGGAGGCGGGCGGCGTACAATGGATGACGGCGGGCCGGGGGGTGATCCACTCGGAGATGCCGGAGCAGGAGTCGGGGATGATGGAGGGGTTCCAACTCTGGCTCAACCTCCCGGCCCGAGCCAAGCTCTGCGCGCCCAGCTACCGGGACTTCAAGGCTCCCGAGATCCCGAGCTTCTCGAACGGTTCAGGGGCGTCGGTCCGGGTGATCGCCGGTCGGTCGGGCGGCGTGACCGGCGCGGTTGTGCGGGAGGGCACCGAGCCGCTGTACCTCGAGGTCGAGATCGAGGCGGGCGGGCGGTTCCGACAGGACCTGTCTCCAGAAAGCACGGCGTTCTTCTACGTTTCCCGAGGCGCGGTGGCGGTCGGTGACACCCGGGTGAGCGCCGGCACCCTGGCGATCCTCGGCGAGGATCCGGGCACGAACGGCGTCGAGCTGGTGGCCGAGGCGCCGAGCCGACTGATCCTGTTGTCCGGTCGGCCCCTGCGTGAGCCGGTGGTGCAGCACGGGCCCTTCGTCATGAACACCGAGGCCGAGATTCACACGGCGATCGCGGACTATCACGCGGGGCGCCTGGCCTGAGTCTGCCGAGTCGGGTGATTGGGGCGGGGGCTCCGCCGCCCCCGCAACGCCCCGGGGAGAGTCAAGCTGCCTGGCCGCTTAGCGGGTGCGGCCGGCATCGAGCGCTTCGTAGGTCGGCGCCCGGCGGCGTGTAGGCAGCGTCGCCTTTTTCGCCCCCGCCTCGCCCGCGGTCGGCGCCGGGCGGCTATGGTGAAACGGGAGATTGGTGGTGGATCCGGGTCGACTGTGTTTGAGCGGCGTCCTCATCGGCCTCGTGAACGGGTGTGCGCGCGGGCCGGCCGGCCCGGTCAAGGATCCGGCTAGCACCAGCACGACTGAGTCAGATCCCCCGCCTGTCGAAGAGTCCTTGCAAGAGCGTCTCCATGAGCCCACGATCATCGGCCGTACGCTGGAGGGCGACCTGACTTCGGCTCGCCTCGCGGTCCTGTCTACGGACAGTCTGACGGTCTCGATCTATGACCTTGGCACCCTCGGGGTACTTCCTCATCTCCGAGACATCACCCTGCCTGCCGGTCGTGCCCTCGATCTGTGGGTCGAAGGCGAGCTGCTCCTGGTGGTGATGGAGTCGTTGAGTCCGGGCCGCGGCGATCTCCTGGTATACGACCTGGCCAATCCGGACTCGATCCACGTCGCGGCGGGCCTCGACTTGGACTGGGCTCACAGCGTCGTCGTGCGGGATAGCTTTGCGTATGTCGCCAACTGGCAGGGTGTCACCGTGGTCCAGCTCAACGACGGTGAGCCCAACGAGGCGGGCCGTTGGTTGAGCCCGGATCCGGTGTTGGAGCCGGATGAGCTGTTCCTGCTCGGGGATCGGCTCTATCTCGGTGGTGTCGGCGCGCTGGGCGTGGTGGACGTGTCGGACCCGTCCCAACCTACGACGGTCACCCTGGTGCCTTATGAAGGTGCGGTGCTTCACAACATTGCCGGGACAGCGGGGGCGCTCTACACAACGGACGAGTCCGTGGATGGCGCCTTCAGGGTGTGGAATCTGGACGACCCCGATCTGCCGATTCCCGGCGAACCGTTGTCAAACCTTACTAATCCGATGATCTACCCACTCGCGGTCGCCCATGACCATCTCGCCGGTGCCTTCTACCATGACGGAGTGCGGGTCTGGTCGGTCGCCGAACCCACCGAGCTTGACGAGGTCGCCCAGTTTGACACCTGCGGATGTGACTCCGACACTGCCCGGCCCGGTGACGGCGCCCAGGTCTTGTGGGCGGAGGGCACCCTGATCGCCGCGATCGACCTGCCAGGCGGGCTCTACCTCTGGGAGTGGGCTCCGTAAGCTCTGCCGAGCTCACCAGAGCCGAGGGAGCAAGAGCCCGGTCTTCGCCCGGTAGGTGGTCCACTCGGGATACCGCGCCATCGAGGCCTCCTTCCGCAAGATGCGGGGTAGGAACAGCCCGGTCCACACCCACGCCAGCACCGCCCACGGGGCCCAATGCTGGGCGAGCATCGCGAACGATGCGTACAACATCATCTCGCCCAGGTAGTTGGGGTGCCTGACTCGCGCGAAGAACCCGTCGGTGATGAGTCCGCGTCGCTCCCGCAGGGTGAAGTACTTCTGGGCGTCCGCGCCGGTCATCAGGACAACGCCCAGGGCGTAGATCAGCGTAGCCACCCCGATACGCGCAGGCGTCGCCTCGACGTGCCCGCTCACGAGCAGGAACGGCGCCAGCCAGTAGGGACCCAGGATGAACGCCCAGGCCACGGCTGCGCCGCCAAACGTGACGTACTTCTCCCAGTTGGGATCGGGGAACGTACGGTCCTTCAACAGCCAGACCAATCCGTAGCTCCCGTGCAGGGCGGCGTACACCCACGCCGTGGTGCTCCAGTTGTCGAACCAGAACATCAGGCCCAGCACGAAGGGCAGCGTGCCCCCCTTCTGGAGGTTGATGATCCAGGACATCTTGAGCACCCGAGGACCGCCGAAGAGGTCCTCCGCGAGGTGGTCCTCTACGCGGAGCAACTTCGAAAGCAAGGGGTGCATGCGACACACTCGGAGACGATGTATCGTATCCGGTCGGCGGAGTGAAGGAGAACTTCGTGCGCGCCGTCGCCGCTGGCGCGTGTGTCGTGACGCTCTCAAGCCCTGGACGAGGCTCTCCGGGCCGCGCACCTCCTGCGCTTTCGGCAGGCGCGCGGGAGGCCCTGCTTCCCTTGGGCGCGGATTCCGCCGAGGCGACGCGCTCTGTGATAACGAGGGCCGATGCTCACCCCCTTCGCCGACGAACTCTGGATCGACACACGGCGCGTGCGTTTTTTCGGTGTCGAGACCGGCACCCGAATGACCGTGGTCCGACTCGCGGACGGCGGCCTGTTCGTACACTCACCCGTCGCGCTCTCCGAGGATACCCGCCGCGAAATCGACAGCCTGGGCGAGGTGCGGGCGGTGGTGGCGCCCAGCCTGTTTCACCACCTCTACTTCGGCGAGTGGATCGCCGCCTACCCCAAAGCCGTGTTTGCCGCCTGTGAAGGCCTGGATCGCCGGCGGAAGGACCTCTCGTTCAACCACACCCTGGGCGACGTCGCGCACGCTGCGTGGGCGGGCGAGCTCGAGCAGGTGTACTTCTCGGCACGCCGGGAAAACGAGGTTGATTTCTACCATATCCGCAGCCGAACCCTCATCTGCACCGACGCGCTCCTCAACCTGTCTACGCACGACTACCGGTCGACCCGCGCGGTAGCCTGGTTGATGGGGAACAGTGCGCCCGGTTTGGGTTGGGTCGAGCCGCTGATGGTCCGGGATCGCGCCCTCGCCCGCCGGCAGGTTGACCGTATGTTGGAATGGGACATTGACAAGACGGTGCTCGCGCACGGCGCGGTGGTGCACGCCCGAGGCGGCGATGTGCTCCGTGAGGCCTACCGCTGGCTCGGATGAACCGGGGCGTTGGCCACGGTGCCGCCGCCACGTTTCACGTGGAACGACGCCTCCTCCGGGCACCCCACTCCAGATCTTCCGTCGACAGCGCACGATGACGGCGGGCCTCCGCTACATTGTCACAATCCCGCCGATGCGCCACCGCCTCCCCACGCTCTTCGCTACCCTCCTCCTCGGTTGCACCGAGGAGCGCCCCGTCAAAGCTCCTATCGCCGAATCCGTGCCGCCAACGTACGTTGAGGCGGCCATTCACGAAGTCCCCCTGACCTGCGCCGACCCTGGGCTCCGCGAGACCCTTGGCCCGATGTCCCGTCATTCAGGCGCCGAGTGGGACGCGCAGCCCGTCGAGGTGGCCGTCGAAGGCCAGGGCTCCTCGGGGTGGGGGGCGGCGGTGGCGGATTTCGACGGCAACGGGGAGCTCGACGCCTACCTGCCCGGTCATGCCGAAGACACGGTCTTTTTCGCGGTGGGCGGCACATTCGTCCGGGGGAGCGACCCCCTACCCCAAGCTACGAGCTACCCGACGAACGGCGCAGTGCCGATCGATCTCGAAGGGGACGGCGACGTGGACCTGGCGCTCGTCAGTGGCGGGGTCCAGGCCCTCTTGGTCAACGACGGCACCGGGCGTTTTTCCGACCGGATCGGCCCCGAACTGGCTCCAGCGGTGTTCCACGTGAGCGCCGGCGATGTCGACGCCGACGGGGACCTCGACCTGATCTACGCGGTGATGCGGGACGACGTGGTGCCATCGGCGTCCGACCCTACCGGCTCCAGCCTCCCCCCTGGCTGGCCGAGTCGCCTGTTGCTCAACGATGGCACCGGCGTATTTACAGATGGGACCGATCGTATTCCAGCCGACACCAACATCGGCTACCCCTTCGTCGTCAGCCTGGTGGACGTGGATCGCGACCTCGACCCGGACCTTTATATTGCCAATGACCATGGCGGGGTGATCTCCAACCGACTCTACCGCAATGACGGAGGCAGCTTCACCGACATCAGCGAGGCGAGCGGCACCAACATCGTGACCAATTCCATGGGGCTGGGCATCGGCGACGTGAACCGGGACGGGCTTCCCGATCTCGCCTTCCCCGGTAATTTCGAGACGGTCTTGCTCGAGAGCACGGACGCGGGAACGTGGATCCGTACGGATCAGGCGCGGCAGCTCTGGCCCGACGAGAGCGCCGAGCGCGGAGTGGGCTGGGGCACGGAGCTCGCCGACCTGGACAACGACGGCGCCGAGGACGCCCTGGTCAACTTCGGTTTTTGGGCCTCGCAGGGAGAATCGAGCGTCAACTTCCGTGAGCAGCCCGACGCGCTCTACCTGTGGCGTGACGGCGTCTTCGAGCAGGTGGCGGAAGAGTGGGGCCTCGCCGACCGAGCTGCGTCGCGTGGCCTCGTCGTCGCCGACCTCAACGACGATGGCTGGTTGGATGTCCTCAAACGAGCAGACTTCGAGCCCGCATTGCTCTCCTTGAGCCGCTGCGGTGAGGCGGCGTGGCTCAGGGTCCGGCTGGACCAGCTGGGTGCGAATCGGAGCGCGGTCGGCGCTCGGGTCGAGGTGACTGACGGCACCGAAACCTGGACGCGCCAGGTGCTCGCGGGCGCCACGGGCCTCGCGTCGGGCGCGCCGCCGGAGGTGCACTTCGGGCTCGGCGATCGCGACCGTGTGGATGTCACGGTCTTCTGGCCAGACGGCGAGATCTCCGCGTTTGTGGAGGTGAACACACGGCACCTGCTCTCCATCAGCCGAAGGTAGTCCCGGCCTCCCGCGACCTGCGTGTAGCGGATGCACATCTTGGGGCGGGGGCTCCGCCGCCCCCGCAACGCCCCGGGGTGGACCGCATCGCCGGCAGGCTACGCGCCTCCGGGCAGGCCAGCGCCCCGCCACACAGCGCTGTCGCGGCGCGCACCGTTGCGGCAGGATCATCGCTCCGGTAGACTCCGCCCGTGTTGCTCGTGATGCTCGCCACCGCCCTCGCCGCGTCGCCCCTCGACGGCTGCCGCGAGGCCTCCAGCGTCGAACAGTTCGCCGCGGCGGCTACCGCGGGAGAGTTGGCGTTCGCCGACCTTGACCTGCCGGGGCTCCTGCGCGCGGGGGACGACGCCGCCCGCGCGTTGACCTGCCTCGACAAGGTCGTGGGCACCCGCGACGCCGCAGCGTTCCACCGGCTGCTCGGCTTGATCGCCTTCACCCGTCACGATCTGGACGATGCCCGGTCGGAGTTCCACGCGGCACGGAGGCTCGATCCCAGCTACCAGATCCCCGAGAGCGTAGCTCCGCCGGGCCATCCACTGGTCGCCCTCTACGACGAGTCGGCGCTTGGTGATGAGGGGCAGCTCGAGCCGGTGCAGGCCGCCGGGGGCGGCTGGATCGTCGTCGATGGGGTGCGTGGTTCTCCTCGTCCAACCGGGATCTCCGTGGTGCTGCAACGTCTCGGGCCGACAGGTGTGTTGGAGGGCTCGCTGTTCCTCCCGGCTGGCGCGGCGCTGCCCGACTGGGCGCTCCCGCCCAAGGCGATCTCGAAAAGGCGTATTCGTACCGGGCTCTTGATCGGGAGCGGCGTGAGCGCGGCTGGGGCGGTCGCCAGCTACGGCCTGGCGTGGTCGGCCCACCAGCAGTTCTGGAACCTCGACGATCCGGCGCCCGACAATGAGCTCGCCGGTCTCCGGTCCAACGCCAACACCCTCACCTACACGTCGGCTGGCCTGGGCGTGGTGGCGCTCGGGCTCGCCAGCCTGACCGTGGCGATCTGGTGACCGAGCCCTCCCTGCTTCGGGCGGTGGCCCAGGGACGCTACGAGGTCCGCGGCCTCCTGGGCGAGGGCGGAATGGCCACGGTCTACCGGGTTTATGACCGACGGCTCCACGTCGAGCGCGCCCTGAAGGTGCTGGTGCCGGCGCTGAGCCAGAATGTCAGCCTACGTCGCCGCTTTGAGAACGAGGCCAGCGCGATGGCTCGGCTGGGGCACCCCAATGTGGTGTCGGTCTACGACGTGGGCGAAGACGAGGGGATCGCGTACCTCGTGATGGAGCTCATCGAGGGGGGCAGCGTCTACGACTATCTCGCGGCGTATGGGCCGCTGCCGCCGCGCCTCGCGGTGCGGGTGTGCCTCGACGTGCTCAAGGCGCTGGACGCCGCGCACACGTTGGGCATCGTACATCGGGACATCAAGCCCGAGAACGTGCTCCTGACCACGTCGGGCGTCGCCAAGGTGAGCGACTTCGGTATCGCGAGGATGACCCTGGAGGACACGCCTGCGATGACCCGCACCGGATCGGTGATGGGCACCCTGGTGTTCATGGCGCCGGAGCAGCGTGCGGGGTCGAAAAACCTGGATGCCCGTGCCGATCTCTACGCCGTCGGCGCGACGCTCCTGGCGCTGGTGAGCGGAGCGCCGGTGCCCGACGCGTTCATGTGTACGCTCAAGCCTGAGCTGCTCGCAGAGATCGCCCCGGAGCTGCGACCCGTGCTCCTCGGATCACTTGGGTATCGCCCGGACGAACGATATGCCTCCGCAGCACAGATGGTGGCCGAGCTCGAGGCGCTGTTGCCAACGCTGCCCGCCCTCCCTGCGGAGGTGCCGCTCCTGGGCGCGCGCCCGCCGGCTCGGCACGAGCAGCGCCCGACGGTTGAGCTGTCCCTCGAAACGCCGCCCCCACCGCCGGGCGGGCCCTCGGGCGAGGCGGCGCCAACCTACGCCGAGGTCGACGACATCCCCGCGCACCCGACGGGAGCGCCGCTGCCAGCCACTGCGGCGACAGCCGAGGCCGATGTGGATCCCCTCGTGGGCGCGCGAGCCGCGGTCGCGGCACCGGCGGCGGCGTCGGGGCCGGGTCGCGCCTGGGTGGCAGGCACCTTCGGTGGGGCGTTGCTCCTGGCCGGGGCCTTGGGGCTGGGGTGGCAGCGCTTGTCGCCGGCCGATCCTGTACTTTCGGGGGCCCTGACGGCCCCGACCTCCGCCACGCTGGCGAGCTCGGATCCCGGCTCGGAGGCGGCGACACCTGCCGGTCTGGTGCCGGGGGAGCAGCCCGCGGGGAGCGAGACGAGCGGGGCGGACGGCGCGATCGCGGCGGCCGACGCGGCGACAGAGGGGCCGCCGGACGTCGCTGGGACAGCGGGAGGCTCGGCGCCCGCCGCCGATCGATCTGCTGTCGCGTCAAAATCCAGGACACCCATAGAAAATCCGGAAGCTGCGTCCGCACAGAGCTTACCGCCGCCGGTCGAGAAGGACCTGGAGGGCGGCTCCCCGTCCGTTCCGCAGCCCGTCGTACAACGCCCCACGGTGCTCCCCGCCCCACCCAGCGGCGGCCCCTCCGACCTGCCCGCGCGCGTCAGCGTGACCGGCGACGCGGACGCCGTCTGGCTGATCGCGGGAGGCAAACGTTACAGCCCGGGCGACCTTCCTCCGGGGACCTACGCCATCGTCGCCGGGTTCCGCGGGGGGCCAGAGGCGCCGGCTGGCAGGCTGACCCTCTCCGCAGGCCAGTCGGCGGCGCTCAACTGTGATTCGGTGTTCCAGATGTGTAAATGACGCGCTTGATACGCGGAACCCGCCGACGCTGTGCTTCGGGAGCGCCCCGGTGCCTCGCGCTGCTACCCCTGCTGTGGGCGGTCCTACCCGCCGGGTGCACCTTGATCTCTCCCGAGGACCTCGCGGATCGCCTCGACCTGGACCGCGACGGGGTCGCGCGGCCGACGGACTGTGACGACGAGGACCCCGACGTCCAACAGCTCACGTTCTATGCCGACGAAGACGCGGACGGGCGGGGCGGCGCCGTCACGGTGGCCGGATGTACCGCGCCGGCCGGCTTCACCACGACGACGGGCGACTGTGATGACCGGGATCCGACAGTCATCCTGCGCTCCTGGTACCCGGACGCCGACGCCGACGGCTACGGCGCGCTCGCGGGCGTCGTGAGCACCTGCGACGGCCTCTACGGTCATGTTCTCGACAGCGCCGACTGCGATGACACACGCGCAGACGTCCATCCTCTCGCGCGCGACTACTGCGGCGACGGTCTCGACAACAACTGTAACGGAATCCTCGACGACCTCCCCTGGTTTCTCGACGCGGACGGCGACCACTTCGGCGACGCCGAGGCGATGCTCATCACCTGTGACCCACCCGCCGACTACGTGTCCGACGCCACCGATTGTGACGACAGCCAGGCGAACGTCAACGCCGCGGCGCCCGAGGTGTGCGATCCGCTCGATGTCGACGAAGACTGTAACGGGCGTTCGGAAGACGAGGATCCGGCGATCACCGGCCAGCCCGACTGGTACGTGGACCAGGACGGCGATGGTTACGGCGCCGGAGACGCGGTCACGAGCTGCGATGCGCCCGAGGGCCGCACTCCGGGCATCGACTGTGACGACAACGACCCGAACGTGAGCCCCGTTGCGACCGAGGTCTGGTACGACGGTATCGACACCGACTGTGACGGTTGGAACGACAACGACGCCGACAAGGACGGGCACTCGAGCGACACCTTCGGGTCCGAGACGGCCACGGGCGACGACTGTGAGGACGCCGATCCGACCCGCCACGGAGGCGCCGCCGACGTGCCGGACGACGGCATCGACCAGAACTGCAGCGGCGCGGATTTCGATCTGTTGAGCTGTATCGATACCACCACGGAAGCTACGTTCCTCGCCTATAGTTTTGCGCCTGCCCGACTGACGGGCTCGATAGGCGGCTCGTGCTGGGCCGGTGCCTCCTACGAGATCTCCCAGATGGAGAACCGTTTTTACGAGGCGGAGGCGTCGGTGACCGCCTACGCTGACGAGTATCGGCTGGAGGTTGAGCTCGAGGGCCAGCTCAACTCCAGCGACGACCCCTTCCGCGTCGAGGTCGAGCTCCTGTGCGAGAGTGACACGTGCGACGGCTACGTGTCTCCGCTGTCCGCCAGCTTCTCCCTACGACTTGTGCTGCTTGGCACCGGAGTGGTGGGGAACGAGACGGTGGTGGAGCTCTCGAGCACCGACGTGGTCGCGTCGGTCGAGGCGGGGAGCAGCGCCACGCACACGGACTGTGCAGGCGGCTTGACGGACGTGCTCGACTTCTTCGGCTCGAGTCCGACGGATCTCCTGGCGACCGCGATCGACGACTGCGAAGAGGAGCTCCAGGTCGGGTTTGCCACGACGCTCGTGGACGCGCTCGAAGCCAACTGTCGGGAATGAGCGGGTCCACGGCTCCCCTCCCTTAGAACTCCACCACCATCGCCACCCGGAGCGGGGTCGCCAGGGTCGGTCCGTCCGGTGCGAGCCGATACGGCGGCTCCGCGAGCACCCCTTCGACACACGTCCGCTGCGCCTCGGTGAGGGGTGCGCCGCCCAAGGTCGGGTCCACCTGCTGATCGGAGACCCGCCCGAGCGTAGGATCCACCGCGCCCGTCCAACGTAAAGCGCCAGTCTCGGCCCCATTGAGGCAGGCGCCGAGCCGGGAGCTCCGCGCCGCCACCTGGATCCGGAATTCGCCGAGCCAGGGCGCGCGCCCGGGATCCGCGAGCCGGAACGCCGGTCGTGAACGACGTTTGACCGGCGGCGGCGCCGGAGGCTGGGTAGCGGTCTCAGCCGGACTGAGCGCCGCGGGGTCCTCGGTCAGAGGCGGGGCCGCCACAAGCGGCGGCGGCCCTTGGCAGTCCCAGAAGAGCGGGAACAACAACAATAAACCGAGGAGCAACCACCACCGTCGCCGCCGCTCTGGGACCGGTTTGATCCCGGCCCGACGGCGGTTGATCTCCTCCTTCGCCCGCTGCAAGCGTCTCGCCAGCTCCGCGCCCAGGGCAAAGCGGCGCGCGCGCAGCTCCGCCCGCGGGGTCGCCTCCCGCTTCTCTCGGAGCGCCGAACGTAGCGCCCCGCTCCGACTCCGCAGATCTGCGAGCTTCGTGGCGCTCATCCCCGCACCTGCCACCCGAACACCAGCTCGCCCGTCGGATCCCGCCACTCCACCGGCATCAGCTCCAGGGGCACGAACACCGACGGCGCCGCGACGTTCACCTCGGTGAAGGGCCAGGGCAGCTGATCCACCGGCGCGAGCCGGACGCTGCCGGCGTAGACCTCGCCGGCGGCCGACAGGCCCCGCGGCTCGGACACCAACGCACCGGTCCCCTCCTCCAAGGCCAACATCCGACTGTGAAGCGCCCCGGCCAGCCGCGCCGCCCGGCCCGTATCGGTCGCGGCCAGCGGCGCCAACAAGGCCCGCAGCGCCGCCAGGGTCGGCGCGTAGCTTGCGCGCAGCTCCGCCGGCTCCCGTTCCAGCCGCTCGACGAGCTGCGTCAGAAAACTGAGCGTCTCGCTGGGTGAATCGCTAAGTCTCCGGCGGATCTCCTTGACCAGGGCTGCGGGACGGCCCGAAGCGAGGGGCCGGAGCAGCTCCAGTCGGCGCTCGAGCGCCCCCCGCCCGGCCGGGTGGGCGAGGCCGGCCTCGAAGGAGCTGAGATCGGCGTTGAAGGCGGCAGTCCACATCAGGTCCTCCAACAACGTCGCGTAGTCGCGCCCCGGCACCAGCTCCGCGAGGGTGACCAGGAGCGCGGGGTCCAGCTCAAACTGGGCCGCTACAAAACCGAGCCAACGTAAGCTGAGCTCCTCCACCGCCGACCGGGCCAGGGATTCGCTCGCGTGCGCCCGGGCGAAGCCGAAGGATCGAAGCGCCGAGCGGAGATCGCCACGAGAGAGCTGGTCTACCCCGCGGTGGAGCGCGATCACCGAACGCTCGCGGAAGCCCGCCGCGTCGTCCAACCCAAGCAGGAGCGCCCCCCGCTCGCCGCCCCAGATGCGCTCGCGCCCGGCCGGGTCGGCGGTGTCCTCCAAGTGACCAATCCAACGGCTCACCTCGGCGCCCTGGCCCTCGCCCAGCAGCACATCGAGCACGCCCAGGCCGGTCTCGCGGAGCGTCGCGGCGTCACCACCATAGTCTCGCGCCGCGCCATGAAGGAAGAGCCGCCGGTCGGGCGCCAGGCTCATCCACTCGTCCACCGGCCACCCGACACAGGCCTGGAGCACGCGGTGCCCGGTGGAGCCCACTGTCAGCGTGCTCCGGGGCGCTTCCTCGCCCATCGCCGCGACGCCGCTCGGGGAGAGGCCCAGCTGCCGCGCCGACAGTCCGGCCGCCCGCGCCTCCTGCCGGGCTTCACGCGCCGCCAACGCGATGAGCTGCAGGTCCAGATCGAACAGCCGCGCTTCTACCGCCGCTAAGCCCCGCACGCGGCCCGCGGTGAGCGTGCGCCGTGACTGCTCCAACAACGAGCGGAGAAGCCGCCCCGCCACCTGCCGATCCGACAGGCGACCCAGGGGCTCGCCGGCCGCGACCAACGCCGCCCGCGGCCCGAGACAGCGGCCCCGAGACAGCTCCACCACCGAGAGCTCCTGCGCGCTCAGCACGTCGCCGATCGCTACGGAACGAGACTGTCGACCGACGTCGAAGCTGTCAAAGCGGCGCGGACGCCGCCCCGGTCGGCGGCCGCCCAGGTTACGCACAATGTAGTTATGTAATGCCAACGGCCATAATCCGGAGCCGTCTTTGTCCCGTCCGAGGCCGTCCGGGCAGACACCGAGCTGCCCGAGCGCGGCCCACGTGACCGAGCGAAAATCCGCGTCGTGCCGGGATACCTGGCGTGTGCGATCCTCCAGCGCGTTGCGTAGGAGCCAGAGACGGGTCGCTTCGGCTGGCCTGCCCTCCCGGAGCGCCATCCGGGCGTTGTAATAGAGTACGGTGTGCGCCGAAGGTTCGGCGGCGAACAGGGCCCCGACGAGCAGGAGCCACATCAGAAGACCAGGCCCGCCGAGAGCACCACTTCGCCAGAGAACAGGAGGTCGGAGCCGTTCGCGAGCGCGAGGATCGGCACCCCGAACATCACGCGGGGCGAGAGGAAGATCCCTTGTTTGAAGTACAGATCGTTGCCGACACCCGCCACCAGACCGTAACGCCCCGAATCGACCATCATTCCGTCGAGCCGTCGGCCGTCCAGGTTCTGGATCTCGGTCTCCGAGAGCGCGGGCGACAGCAAGGAGGTCGCGACCTCGCGCGCACGCATGCCCTGAAAACTCAAGGGGTAGAAGGCATATCGAAGGCCGGCGTAGGCCGAGAACACGAGTTGGGCCGCCGGGAAGAATCGGGGCCGCGATGTGACCACCCCCTCCGCAAGCGGGATGCCAAGGTCGAAGGCCAACTCAATTCGTTTGGGCCGCCCAGGCTGTCGGTAAGGCGTCAGCGCCAGGAGCTGGCTGCTGAGGCTGTCCCACACCCATACCCGGCTCACGGACACCTCAAACACCAGGCTCTCCGAGGGAAACCTCCCGACCACGCCCGCGCCTACGCTGTTGAAGTTGTTGAGCTCGAAGAGGAAGTCGCCCGTCGCGCCGACCTGGAACCGACTCCGGCGCCAGTTGAAAGCGATCGGCGTTGAGGTGCTCCCAATGCTCCGGTCCACCAGGACCCCGAAGGGGCTTCGATAAGGAGAAAGCGGATCGTCCGCCGTCTCTTCGGCGGGAGGCCCGGCTGGGCCGGTGTCGTCCGCTGCCCAAGCGGCAGGCGACGACAGGGCGGCCAGAACGAGCACCTGCCGCAGGCATCGCCGCTCAGGGGTCAAGGGGGAACCCGCCGTCGGCGGTCTCGGGGTAGCTCGGTCGGTAACAGGTGCTTCCGTAGGTCGCCGTGAAGCTGTCGGTCACGTGGTAGACCCCGGCACTATCAAAGGTGGGGTGATCGCAGAACCGTGTGCATTGGGTAAGCTGCTTGTCGACGGCAAACTGGTCCATCGTCCACAAGGCGCCGCCCAGGTACTGCTCGCCGTCGGCCGCGAGCCCGAAGGGCACACTGAAGCCGAAGGCCGCGACCGAGCCCGCCGCGACCGCCTGGTACTCCATATGAAGGAGGAAGGGGAAGTCCCAGAAGAGCCCCAGCTTGTAGCCTGCTTCGCCGAACTGTTGGTGCCAGTCGGGCAAGAGCGCGATGGGGAGCAGTCCCAGGCTCGCGAGGGCGCAGGTCTCTTCGGGCAGCTGGCCGAGCTCACAGGCTTGCGCGAGGATCGCCTGCACCGCTTCGCTCACGAGCAGGTCCGAACGAAAGAAGATGATCCACGGGTCTTCGGTGACGCAGTAGGAGAAGGCCTCGTCCGGCGCGCTGTTGATCCGCTCGTCGTCCAAGAAGGTGACCACCCCGAAGTCGCCGAGATCGGTGTGCTCCGAGGTGACCGAGAACTCGGGGGTCCGGATGGTGTAGGACGTGACCTCGCCCGCCTGATTCTCCGAAAAATCCTCGATGAACTCGAGGTAGGCGTCGCGGGAGGGAAGGATCGGCAAGGTGCCGAAGGTGAAGGGGCCGAGCTCGATCTGGAGATCGTCGGGGGCCACGGCGCACGCCCGGAGCGACGCGTCGTTGATGTCCCCCACTGTCGCGCCGGCGGTTGAGGCCGGGCACCAAAGGGTAGACGGCCCAAGCACGCTGCCGCTCAGGCTATAGGCGACACTGTCAAATACGAAGGCGCCCGCGAGGCGCGGCGAGCTCCGGTGCCGCTCTTCGGGTAAAATGGCGCTCAAAGCCTCTTCCAACGCTTCGGAGACGCGGTCGTCGTCCTGATGGACCCCGATGACCAGCACCATGTCGTTCCCCGCGGGCCGCTCTGCCTCCACCGCGTCCGTGAGCGCCACGATCAGCCGCTCGGTGAAGCCGGCATCGCCTACGTCGTCGACACAGATCGGCGCGAGGTCACCCAAGCCGAGCCGCTGCCGCTGCATCTCCTCGTGCACCGCCGAGATCTCCCGATCACAGGGCTGGAGGAAGTAGGCGAGCACGGTCGCGTCTCGCACCGGGCTGTTCAGCGCAGAGAAGGCAGGACGAACCTCGGGGTTCTTCCGGGCGATCGCCCCCGTGGCGTAGACGCCCTCGGCGTCCAGCACCATCGCGCGCGCGCACACCAACGGATCGGCGCTGAGGCTCGTAGGGAGCGGGCTGGCGTCAAACACCGCACGTTCTACCGTCTCAACCGGCTCCATCCCCGCATCGGTGAAGTCCTCCGGGCAGGTGGCGCCGTAGCCGTAGGGGTTGCTGACGGAGGCCAGCGCGGCGGTGCCCGCACGATGCTCGTCGACCCGGAACCAGCGTCGGAGACCGAGCTCGGTAGCCTCTTCGTTCCTCAACGCCGGGAACTGGTGACGGCTCCGCCACTGGACCTGGTGGTTGCCCTCGTCGAACACCCCATACACCACGAGGCTGCGGCTCTGGTTCGGCGCGCCCCGCCGCACCACGTTGTACGCGGTGTCGGCGTCGAGGTCGAGCTCGCTGTCGCGGTGATAGCGCATCCGAAGCTCAACATCTCGCGGCTCCGAGTTCACCTCGATGCTGCTGCTGCCGCAGAGCGTGTTGACCCCGCAGTCCACCGGCACGTGGAAGTGAACGGTGTCAAAGTTGGAGAGCGGGGTCCAATCCACGTCGCCCAGGTCCGACTCGAAGCGGATCTCCACCACGCTGTGTTCGTCGATGCCCTGCTGAGCGCTCACCTCGTAGAATACGAAGAGCGTGTCCTCCTCGGCGAACCAGGAGGTGTCCGCCAGGCGGAACTCGGCGTTCACACTATAGATCGGGACCTTGCACGCCGAGAGCAAGACCAGCCCGAGCGCCAGCCCACCCCCGCCCAGGCGACCGGGGGCCCCACGCCGCTCGCGGCGCGCTACGGCCAGGCGGTGGGCCACAGCGCCCCTCATGCCCCGCGCACCACGGCCTCAAACGCCAGCCCTGCCCGCGCGAGCTCGGTCTGGAAGCTACGCGCCAGCCCCACCCGCGCCTCGCGGGCGAGCGCTTGCTGGGCGGCGGCCGTACCCGCGGGCCTCACCGCGCCCAGCGAACGTCGCAGCGACTCCGGCGCCCCCGCGAGGACCTGGGTCGCGGGCGCCGGGCCAACGCTCGCTAACCATGCCGACAGGGCCTCAACCTCCACCCCGAGCAGGAGATCGGCGCGCGCCTCCGCGGACAGGACGCTCAGCATGTCGGGAACCATAATCTCCTGATACCACCTTGGTAGTTGTCCGGAGAACCGGGCAAGGGCCTCGTCGAAGAGGCTGGCCCGACCTTCGGGGCGGAGCTCGGGCAGCAGCACGGCCAGGGCGCCCGCGGCGTCGAAGGTGGCGCCCCGATCGGTGATCTCGGCGGGCGGAACCTTAGGGGCGCCGTCGGTGGCGCTGCTGCGCACCGCGTCGAGCATCGCCGTGACCTCACGGGGATCCATCCGGTTGGAACGTAGGAGTTGCCGGCAGAGCTCGGCGATCTGC
This sequence comes from Deltaproteobacteria bacterium, assembly GCA_947486185.1. GTDB lineage: Bacteria > Myxococcota_A > UBA796 > UBA796 > SXON01 > CANKTH01. Next base: position 21,557 of record CANKTH010000022.1, on the reverse strand, counting down.
CCCTCGTCCAGGAGGCGCACCGCCTCGTGCTGGTCGACGGCGGGCGCCACCGCGAAGAGGAGCGCCCCCACCCGTGCCGGCTGGCCCCCGATCAGCGTTACCAGGCCAGCGACGCCGAAATCTTCACGCAGGCGCTTCACCACCCGCGCGTCCGGCTGGGAGGCCAGGGTAGCCGCGAGGGCATGACGCTCCAAGGACCGGAAAAAGACAGCGTCCGACGGTAAGGATTCGGCGTCCCCGTTCTGGAGCAGCCCGGCGAGCTCGAGCTTGGCGGCGGCCAGCTCACCGTCTTGGGGAAAGAGCAGGGGGAAGGTGTCGGGGAAGCGGAGCACCGCCTTGGCGAGCAGCGGAAGGTCGCCGGCGCGGAGCCGCTCACGCACCAGGGCGACGAGCTCGGGGTTGGGCTGCGCCGGGTCTACCGCCCCGAGCCGCATTCGCCAGCTCGCCTCTTGCTTTCGTACCCCTTCGAGCTCCTCGGCGGCTTCGCTCTCGGGGCTCGCGCCCGGGGCAGGCGTGTCGCTGCCGCGATCCGTCGGGCCCGGCGGGTCGGTGCCCCCGCCGCCCGGCTGGCTGAGCTGAGCCAGGAGCGCCTGCTCCTCAAAAGACCCGCGTCCAACCCGCCGCGCGGCCCAGATGAGCACCGTCGCGGCCATCGTGAAGAGGCCCACGCCCACCATCCACCAGCTGTGAGGCAGGAGCGCCTGCCAGAGCTCGTCGGCGAGCCGCGAAAGGACACCTTCGTCCTCGGTCGTTGGGGTCGTAGGCGCCGTCACCTCGGGCGCCGGCGGCGCGGGCGGCCTCACGGTCGAGGGGATCGGCGGCAGGGCCTGGCGCGCCACGGTGACGACGGTCCAGCCGCGGCTCAGCCGGGTCTGGAGGCGCTGGACGATCGCAGCCGCGTCAGCCGCATCGACGGTAGCCTCATGGGAGAAGGTGCAGGATGCGCGGGTCAGGTACTCCTGCGGCGCGACCGAGCCGGGCCCCGCTTCTTCGCCGAGGCCGGGCAACGAGCGGCGGCGCGGCTGGTCCGCGACGGCGTGGTCGAGGTACACGCAGCCGTTGCTGGAGCAGCGGTCGGCGGCGCAGTCTGCCGACAGCGCAATATCAAACCTGTTTTCGAGCGCCTGTAGCTCCACGAGCGTAGATGCCGGGATCTCCCGCACGGGCACGGACGGCGCCGCGTAGACGGCGGAGGGGCCCAGGACCAGGACCAACAGGAGGGCCGCGGCTGGCGCGTGGCTGCGGGACGGAGGAGGGGTCGGGGCGGGCAGGGCGGCCATCAGTAGATCCTCACGACGACGCGGCGATGTCGGGCCAGGCGGGTCTCCGGAGTCAGGTCGGCGAGCTCGTCTTCGGGGAGGGGCACCGTGGCGGCATAGCCCTCGACACGAACCCGATCGCCCGAGACGCCTGCACCTTCGAGGCGGGCCCGCACCGCGTTGGCGCGGCTCGCGGAGAGCTCCCAGTTGGTGGGGTAGAGGCCACCCGGCGCCACCGGCGTGCTGTCGGTGTGGCCCTCTACCGCAAAGTTGTAGCGACCGGCGTAGGGCACCAGGGTGAGGAGCAAACGGTCCAGGTTGGCCAACTGTTCCTCCCGAATCTCCGCGCTTCCGGAGTCGAACACGAGGCTCGAGTTCAGCGCGATCCGTAAGCCATCTTCGGCGAGATCGGTGCTGATCAGCTCCTTCAGCTCCTCCTGACGCACCCGTGCCTCAATCTGCTCCTGGATCGAGGACAAGCTCTCGGGCTGCTCGATGCCCGAGACGCTCTCCGCGATCCGTTGCATCCGGCTCCGGCTCGGCTCCGCGGCCGCCAGGAGCATCGCAAAAAAAATGAGGAGGTTGGTGATCAAATCCGCGTAGGAGAGGAGCCAACCCTCGTCGCTGGCGTAGGAGCGGCGCTGCATCTACCGGCCCTGGACGGGGGTGTCGCGCGCGGTGGACGCGATGAGCGCGGCGACGCTCTGCTCAGCGCGCTCCAGGAGTCCGAGGCGTTCATCGAGGTGGTTGCGGAGGTAATGCCCGATGGGCCCGGCGACCCCCGCGCCGAACGCGACCCCGTAGAGGGTGGCCAGGAGCGCGAGAGAGATCGCCGAGCCGAGGTTCATGTTCTCGTTGCCCATCGACTGAAAGAGCTTGATCATCCCGGTGATGGTCCCGACCATGCCGAAAGACGGCGCGAGTCGGGCCAGGAGCTCCCAGTTGCCGATCGCGGGCTGCCACCGACTCAGCTCCGCGTGCCGCAGCTCGGTGAACGCGGTCCGGATCGCGGCTTCGGGAGCGCGACCCAGCACCAGCTCCAACATGCGCCCGATCACCGGGGCGGCGCTCCGCTCCGCGAGCTCCACCGCCTGGGCGCGTTTTCCGGCGAGCCAGAGCCCACTCAGCTCGAGCCGCTCCGCCTCCATCGTGGCGGTCTGGCGCCCGAGCACGCCGAGGCCGGGCACGAGCTCTCGCAGGCAGGCCAGCGTGCGAAAAGTGGTGGTGGCGGTGGAGGAGACCATCACGGCCGCTAAGGAGCCCCCGAGCACCATCAGCGCCGCGTGGCCGTCGAATGCCGAGATCACCGCGCCGCTCCGGTCGGCGAAGCCGTACCAGACCACCGAAGCCAACAGGACCAGTCCCAGAAGTTGCACAGGGTCTCCCTAGCGTTTGTCTTGCAGGTGGAGCTCTTCCAGCTTCGTTCGCACCACGGGATCGGTCTCGATCTCCTCGACGGCCTCCCAGGTCTCGATCGCCTCCTCCCGCTCCCCCAACAGGAGCAGGATCGAGCCCTTTGCACGCAGCGTCTCGGGATGCGAGGGATAACGCGCCAGCAAGAGCTCACACCACTCCAAGGCGAGCTGGTAGTTCCCCGCGGCCAGCGCCGACAACATCTGGGTCCGACCCGCGCTCAGGCTCACCGCCGGAGCGTCCGCGTTCACCTTGAGGCCGCGGTCCCGGTAGGCCTTGTCCAGCGTGCCGTCCGCGAGCGTCGGTGCCGGCGGCATCAGCCGACTCGCGGGGATCGTCTCGACCCCGGTCGCCCCGGCGGTGTGCTCGACGACCACGCGCTGCCCGCTGGCCAGGAGAGGAATCTCCACCTCGGTGATCGTGGTGCCGTCATTCCAGCTCACGCGCATGTAGGTGGTGGAGCCGAAGGCCATGGGGCGGAGCTGGGTGCCCTCTTCTTCGATCAACGCCGGGTTCACGCTCGGCGCCGGCTCGATGAGGTAGTGGGTGTAGTTCCGCGCGGCGCAGCCTGGGAGGACGGCCGCGCCGAAGAGGAGGAGCAGGGCGGCGGACCGCCGCGGAGTACTCACGGAAACACCGGGAACAACCTTAGGTTCATCAGCGAGATCCCGATGCCGAGACGGCCGTTGGTAGAGAGTGACACGAGCCCGCCGTAGTTGGACCGGCCAAAAGGAATCCGCGCGACCCCGACGATGGTCACGAGCGGGTCGAGCAGCTCGTCGCCAGCATCGGCGACGTCACCGATTGACCGGACCGCTGCGGTCGGCAGGCTCAGCACCAGCTTGCCGCCGAAGGTCATGTTCGCCGCTTTGACACAACGATAATGCGAAGCCCCAACTCCGATGAGCGGATCGAAGACCGAGAGGGTGAAGCCCGACAGGTTTCGGTTGGTGTCGCCCCACTGATCGGTCCAGTCCAACGAGAGGTGTTGGCCGGGGAACATACCGATGTCCACAAAGCTCTGGGTCAGACCATCGCCGCGCGCGCGACGCTCCAGCTCGGAAGAGAGATGGTAGATCCTCGCGGTGTTCTTGACCTCGGCCAGCATGGGATCGACGTTCTGGGCAAAGACCACCTGGCCGCTCGCGAGATCCACGATCCGGACCGAGACGCCGCTCCGTTGTTCGTCGAGCCAGATGCCCACCTGAGCCGGCTCAGCGCCGCCGCGGTAGCGCTCGTCGAGCCGTGACACCTCGTCGAGCCCCACCGGGCCGGTCTGCAACGTGAGCCCCGTACTGTCGGTCACGAAACGCGGCGCCATACAGGCCTCGCAGATCCGTAAGCTGCCCGCCCCCAACTGGAGCAGCAGCACCTCGACGGCCCGCGTGGAGAACCAGGCCTGGTGGGCCGGATCCAGGGCGACAGCGCTGACCAGCACCGCGGGACGAAGCCGGTCGGCCTCGAGCTGACCGTCCTCCAGGCGTAGCTCCAGCACCTCTCCGAGCCGGACCAGCGCGTCCACCGTGGTGGGCGACTGGGCATAAGCCCGGAGCGGGAGGAGCAGGGCCCCGACGATGAACAGCCTCAGGAACAGGGACACACCCCCAAAACCCGTTGATACCATAGGACGCTCGCGCGTCGCGAGAAAGCAGGAGCTCAAAACCAGAAGCCCACCTCGATCCCCAGACACTGGAAAGGAAGGCCGAACTGGGCGTAGGCGCCGAAGTTGTTGTTGTTCCGTAACGCGGGCATGGTCTCCAAAAACACCGAGTAGCCCATCCGCTCCCCCACGCGAAGGTCGAGGCCGAGATGCAGGCCGCCAAAGCGGGAACGCGGCGTCTCGCCTTCCAGGGCGGCGATCAGCGCGTCGGCGTTGAGCGCGTTGTCGTCGTTGAAGGGCGCGGTCGCGGCGCCCCAGACGGTGAACACTGCGCCGCCGATGAAACCATACAGGTTGGGCCGGGTCAACGAGCGGGCGCGTCCGGTCAGGAGCCGATGGAGACGCGCCTGGAGCATCAGTCCCTGGTACGCCTGCGGGACGATGCTGTAGCCGAGCAGCACGCTCGAGGTCCACGCCCGGGCTTCGGTGGTGCCGAGCTCGAGCCCGGTCTGGAGCCACAAGAAGGGCGGCGGGTTGGTGCCGTTCCCCGACGGCTCGGCGTAGCTCCGGATGCCAAAACGGGCCGGAATGTACACCGGGCCGCGGGCCCGAAGCGTCTGTTCATACTCATGATGCGCGTCTTCGGCGCTCTTGAGCATCTGGGGCTGGCGCAGCAGCGCCGGAGAGCTGGCCGAGCTCGCCAGCGTGTAGCTCCACACCACCGGAAGGTCGGGGGTGAGCCGGGTGAGGCGCGCCCGCAACACCAGCCACGCGCCTTCCGCCTCGATATCGACGAACAGCGCGTGCCGGCCGGCGTCCGCGCCGAGCTGGTCGAGCACGGAAGGCTGGTCGATGCCACGGGCGATCACCGTCGCCTCCGGGCCGGAGTGCACCACCACCGCGGAGCAAGCCGGACAATAGACAAGCTCCAGGTTGGTCGAGGGATTCTGGATGAGGACCTGGCTCAGGTGGTTCTCGACCAGCGCCGCGAACCCGGTGCCGAGCCCGACCGGCACCGTGACGCCGCCCAGCACCACCGGGGTCGGCTGCCCGAACAACGGGGCGCGGAGCCAGCCCGCCACCAGCTCATCCACCAGGTCATACGCCGAGAGCTGGATCTGGTCGGCCACCTCCGCCCGGGCGCGCTCCAGCTCCGCCCGTTCGGCGTCGCCCAGCGACGGCGCGGCCTGGCCAGGGCTCACCAGCGCCAGGACCACCAGCAGGGCGGTCATTGGAGCCACGACCAGGCCCCATTGACGCAGATCCCCGCGTGTAAGATGGTCTCTCGCGAGTCGAGGTGGACAAGCGTGAGCAGGGCGTCGGTAGGGCGGAGGCTGCCGCTGGCGGCGAAGCGCGCACAGGCGGCGGGGTAGGCGCTGAGCGGCGCCAGGCTGGTCAACACGCCCGCGTCTCCTACCGCGAGGGTGGGCAGGCGGTCCGAGACGGCCATTCCCCAGGCGGAGAGTGCATTCTTGGCGGCGAAGATGAGCTTTGCCGATACGAGCGCGCTTGGATGAAATGCTTCGACCAGCCAGGTGGAATTCGCGAGGTCCGGAAAACGGCTGGACGCGCTCGCCGCGATCCCGTTCGTGAGAGCCTGGAGCTCACGGAGCACCGCCTCGTCGCCCTCTGAGCGTACCCCCGGCGCGAGCAGGCGTTCGGCGCACAACATCACGCTCCGCTCCACCGAGTCTCCCGAAGGGGGCGCGGTGGTCACCTGGCCGGGGCGCCGGGCGCTCGCGGCGTGGTCGTCGAGCCAGGTGCAATCCAGGCGCCGAGACTCCGCCTTGCTGTGCCGGAGTCCGGGTGCCGGATCGTCCCGGAACAAGAAAAGCAAGGAGTAGAGGCCGATCATCTCCCGTCACCTTCAGGGAGGCCGAGCGAGAGGACCGACGCGCGCATCGTAGCGTTGAACACCATCTGGCTGAGTTGACGGTAGAGATCGGCCGAGAAATCCTCCGCCGCCACCTCTCCGGTCAGCTCCTCCTCGGGCTCGCGGGCGACCCAATCGAGGAACTTGTTGCCGAGCCAGACCCCGGCGCCCGCCCGGCGGACGATCCTACCGCGGAAGGTGTCGGTGACGAGCAATCCACCGCGTTCGTCGCGGATCACCACGTCCTGGGTGAAGGTGAGCTCGGTCGTCGCCGGTGCCAGCGTGAGGGTAGCGTAGGCCAGCGCGTAGCTCCACGGATAACGAATTTGCCGGCTCTCGCGGGTACGGATCTCCAAGCTGAGTGTTGTGGGGCGCCGGGCGGTGAGCACCGCGGTGTCACCCGCGAGGTCAGCACCTTGGAAGCGGCGATCCTGTACGGCGGTAAACACCTCCGCGCCCTGGTTCTCGAAGAGGATGCCGAGTTTACGGCAGAGATCCGCGGCGGCCGACGGATCGACACCCCCGCCAGGCGGGCAGTAGATGTCCAGGTGCAGGTCGGGGAAATTGGCGACGCCGGGGTCGATGACGACCGGACGATGGAGTCCGGAGAGGGGCTGGTAGACGGTCACCGCGCAGCCGGTGAGCGCAGGGAAGATCCCGAGAAGTATCAGGTTAAACAGAGATTTTACGCGAACGGGGCGGATGGGGGCTCCGGCGAAGGCGAATCGAGAAGAGGCGGCTGCAGGCTAACGTGAGCCACGCTGACTCAGGGGCGGAGATCCGTGGCGGAGTGAATGTGGCGCGCGTGCCGCCGATGGAGGAGACCGACCCTGCGGGTTTCGTGCGCTTGGGCTGCTTGCCCCTGGGCAGAGCCGGGGCGGGATGCCGTCCTCAGCCTCTCTCATGGCAAGGGCCCGCCCAAGCCGGCGGCCTCGTGTACGTTGCTGATCCGCGCCCCGCCTGCGGCGCGCAAGACCCGGAGCACCGTCCCGTCCGCCGCGACGCGCTCCGCGACGCTCGCCGTGCCCCAGCCCACCAGCCAGCTCCCGTCCGTCATGACGTCGACATTACCCAGAATGGACGACCATGTTGGCGTGTCCCGCTCATGTCGGCGCACCTCCCGGACGGTCCGCGCGGCCTCGTCGACCTGGTACTCCACCGCGTAGGAAGCGGGCGGATCCCCCTCGCCGTCGGTGTTATTGAAGAGAATAAGGCGGTCCCCGAGGATCCGGGGTGAGTGCTGATGTGAAAATCGCGGGGTGCCGTCCAGGAAGACAAAGTCGCTGTCGTCGCCGCCGAGCTGCCACAGGATCGCCCCGGTGCTGCCGTCGATCTTGAGGATCGCCGCGAGCATGTGGGAGGAGACGTACCAGTCCCCGTCGGCCTCCCAGAGCCCGTTGACGTGGAGCCAGTCCCACGCACCCGGGAAGTATGGGGTCTCGCGCGCGCCGCCCACCGTCAGGGAGTCCCAACTGTTCCACACCTGGGCCAACGACGCGCCGTCGGGCCCGACCACCTGGATAGCGTCGCCGACCACCGCCTCGATGACGCCGTCGCCCTCGAGATCGTAGCCTCGGATATCTGCCTGGATATACGCGATGTTCTCGCCCCCCGGCAGCAAGAAGTCGTGATGCCCGTGGGGCGTAGGGACGACGTGTTCCTCGGCGCCGTCGAGCCGCAGCTTCGTGACGGTCGACGACGTCGGATCGGTCGCCAGGCCGCTCAGCTGGTTGTAGTACACGTAAAGCCGATCTTCGCTCACCCGGGCCTGCTCCAGCCCGGCCCCCTCAGGAAGCTCGCGCCACCAGATCAGGGCCCCGTCTCCATCGACGATCGCCACCGACCCCCGAGCGGCGGCCAGCGCGAGCACCCACGGCGGCTCGCCAGACCCGGCCCGCGCCAGTTCGTTGGTGAACGTGAGGCCGGCCGGCCCCTCCGGCGTCGTATAGGAGACGTCCGCGCTCCGAAAAAGCGTGCCGTCGACGGCGACAGACACCGCCCGCAAAAAACAGGCACATGAGGCTGGTAATCCGACGACCATCACCCGGTGATCGGTGACCAGCGCCTCGCCCCGTGGGGTCTGCCGGCCGTAAGCGAGGCTCGGCCCGAACTCCACCGTGGACGTCGCGGGCACCGGGGTCGTCCAGCTCACCACGACGACGGTGCCCGGCACCCCGGGCTCGACGTTCACCTCCAGCGGCGTCGCCGCGGAGGCCGCAGAGTCGGTGGGACCCGAGTCGGTGGGACCCGAGTCGGTCGGCCGCGATTCGGCGAAGGCACCGCTGTCGCTATGAGGCCCGGTAGCTCCAGGCTTCTCGCCCGCCGAACCACAGCCGACCAACAACAGGAGCAGGGTAGCCTTGGGGAGGATCACGAAGGTCCGGGGAGCGCCCGCAGCCTATCCCCGCCCCTGACGAAATCCTACACCCTTCCCGGGCAGGCCCGGCCGACCCGCGCGGCGCTACGGGGTCGCCGGGCGTGCGCTCCCTCGCGGGCTATGGGGCGGTATGTGGCTCCCTCGCCTGCTCCTCGCCGCCGCGCTCCTCCAATTCCTGCTGCTGGCCAGCCCGCCGCTGACGTGGACCCTGTGGTTGGTCCATCTCGCGGCGCTCGAGACCAGTTTTCTGGGCGTGCTGCTGGCGCTGGCGGCCGGCTTCTTCACCCGAGAGGTCTGGCTCCGGCGCCTCGGGCTCCTCACGGCGCTGGCCAACGCCCTGCCCGGCCTCTCGGCGATCCCGGTCTTTGTCGCGGAAGCGCAGCCTTTTTCGCTCTACCGCTGGCTCGGCGGCGAAGCCCCCGCCCGCCCCGATCCCGAACAGATCGAGCTGGTACCCGGACTCCATGCCGATCTTTACCCTGCCGAGGGTCCGGCACCCCACGGCTATGTCGTGGTCGTCCACGGTGGGAGCTGGCAGCGGGGTGACAAGGGGGACGCGCCATGGGTGTCCCATGCGCTGGCGGCGGCCGGGCTCGTCGTGGTGGATGTCCAGTACCGACTGGCGCCCGCCTTCCATTTTCCAGCCGCAATCCAGGATATCTCATGCCTCCTGGCGGCGGTCCAGGCACAGGCATCGGCGTGGGGGCTCGACCCAGAGCGGGGCGCGCTGCTCGGCCGATCGGCAGGGGGCCAGATCGCGTTGGTCTCGGCGTACCTCCCAGACTCTACGATCCTCGGTGGATGTGTCGCGCGGCCGCCGCGGGCGGTGGTCTCCGTCTATGGTCCGGTCGACCTCGCTTGGGCCCACGGCAACCCCTTTGTGCCTGACGTCGTGGACGGCCCGGCGGGGCTCGAACGTTACCTCGGAGGCACCCCCGCGGAACAGCCCGAGGCCTACGCGGCGGCCAACCCGCTGACCTGGGTCGAACGAGCGGCCCGACCGGCGCGGCGCTTGCCCAGCACGCTCCTGATCCACGGGATGGCCGAACGATGTGTACGCCCCCGAAACCCGGAGGTGCTGCGTGACGCGCTCCAGGCGGGCGGGCACGAGGTCGAGACCCTGTTCATCCCGTGGGCCGACCATGGTTTTGACATGCGGCGCGGCGGTCTCGGCGAGCAGCTCGCGCGTGGGCGGATCCTGGAGTTCTTGACCCGTGAGCTGGGCGTCACAGGGGAGGTCTCACCGGGCGCACCCGACACGCCCTGACTCGAATTCACCGCGACCCGTCCCAGGAGAGGGGTTAGAGGGCAGATCATGGTGTCAGGTCCTTCCCCGCGCTGGCCCCAATCCAGGGGTTTCGCCCTGGTCCTGGGCCTCGTATGCCTTGCCGGCACGTCGTGTGACAAGAAGCTGCCCGTACAAGATCTGGACGTAGAAGGCTGGTCGCTGAAGTGCCTGAGCCTGGCGACCGACGCCGGTTGGCTGACCGCCAGCGGCGGCGGCTACAGCTTCACCGCGGCCGGACCCGGGCAGGCCGCACGTTTCTGGATGCAGCCATCGGATCTGGGCACCTACCTGCTCTACGACCAGGACGGCGGCTACGTCGTCGCCGAAACCGGCCCCCTGCTACGCCAGGAGCGCCTCGAGTCCGACATGACGCGGGTGATCGACCTGGTGATCGACGACGCTTATGTGTCGGGGGCCGAGTGGAGACTGGAGCCCTCGGGCTGGGGTGGGCCCCGTTATCAGCTTCGGAATCGGCGAAGCGGGCGCTTGATGGGGTCCGAGGGTCTCGTGGACACCGTCGACGACGCCGTCGCGCTCACCCTGGAGCCTGCCGCCGGCTGCCGGGAGCACCCTGAGCTTAGCTTGGACGCCTCCGGGAGCATCACTCGGACCACGTTTGACGACGGCACGCTCTACGGCATCGTCGATGCCCACTCCCACATCCTCACCAACAACTCCTTTGGCGGCGGACTTTACCATGGTGCACCCTTCCATCGACTCGGAGTGGAGCACGCGTTGCCCGACTGCGCCCCGTTCCACGGGGAGATGGGGCGAAAGGACTTTTTCGGCTACAGCTACGACCAGGGAGGGAATGACGCGGGCGGCGTGAGCTCGCTCGTGGTCGACCTCATCGCGGGCGAGCTGAGCGCCGACAACCACCACACCGAAGGTTACCCCGAGTTCACCGACTGGCCCGACGCGCGCCACTTCAGCACCCACCAGGTTCAGTACTTCCGTTGGCTGGAGCGGGCGTGGATGGCGGGCCTGCGGCTCGAGGTACAACACGCGACGAGCAACGCGGTGAACTGTACGATGGCGGTGGGGGACGGCATCCAACCGAGCCGCTACGACTGTGAAGATATGACCGCCGTCGACCGGATCATCGACGACACCTGGCGGATGCAGGCCTACATCGACGCGCGCGCGGGCGGGGCGGGGAAGGGCTGGTTCCGGGTGGTAGGCTCGCCTGCCGAGGCCCGGGAGGTGATCGCCGAAGGAAAACTGGCGGTCATCCTCGGTATCGAGACCTCGGATCTGTTCGACTGTCACCTCACGCCGCGCCCCGGTGGGCCGGTATGTGACGCGGCCTTCATCGAGGCGCAGCTCGACACCTACTGGGATCGTGGGGTCCGGGCGCTCTTCCCGGTGCACAAGTACGACAATCGTTTTGCTCCGGGCGACGGCAGTGGGGACTTCATCGAGGTGGGTAACTTCCTCAACAGCGGGCATTGGACCAACAAGACCGAGGACTGCCCCACCGACGGCATGACCACCGGTTTCGACGGGCACCGCATCTCTTTCGGTGGGCTGCAGCAGCCCCGTCACACCTACCTCTCCCCGCCCCCCAACGACCTGAGCGGCTTCTCAGACGCGCCGCTCGACACCGCGCTCGTCTATGCGAGCGAGATCCTCGAGCCCGCGATCGAGGGGACCTGGTGCCAGAAGGCGAGCTTGACCACCGAAGGGGAGGCCCTGCTCGCAGGGATGATGGCGCGGGGCATGATCATCGAGGTGGACCACCTGCCGATGTGGGCCTACCGCCGCGCTTTTGAGATCCTCGAAGAGAACGACTACCCCGCCGCTGGCACTCACGGCCGCAACTGGGACGGTCGGATCCAGGCGTTGGGGGGGATCTCCACGGTCGGGCTGGGGCGCTGTCAGGACCCCGCGACGCCCGGCTCGACGCTGGCTTCGGTGGCCAACCTCGTCGCGCTGATCGAAGCCGCAGGCGGATATCCAGGGGTGCCCTTTGGTTTTGACCTCAACGGCTTTGCGGGCGCGCCGGGCCCACGTTTTGGCGAAGGTGACTGTGGGGTGGCCCAGGAGAACCCCATCGCCTACCCATTCACCTCCTACGCGGGCGACGTCTCCTTCACCCCGCCATCGGTCGGCGACCGAGCGATCGACTTCAACACCGAGGGCATGATACATATCGGGCTTCTACCCGAGCTCCTCGAGGACGCCCGCAACGACGCGGTCAGTGACACCGACCTCGAGCCGCTGTTCCGTGGGGCGGAGGCTTATGTTCGGATGTGGGAGAAGGCCGAGGCGCGGGCGTTGGTGCTCGGCGGGCGTTGAAGCGCGCCGGTCGGGCGAGGATCATCCGTCCTTCCGCCGGGGGCGCGGCATCCCATACGCGTCGAGCCGATTCAAGAAGGTACGTCGAGACATGCCGAGAGCGCGCGCCGCCTGGGTCTGATTGCCGGCGAAGTGCTCGAGCGCCTCCACGATACGCGCGCGCTCGATCGCCTGGACCGCGTCGTGGAGCGAATCGCCCGCGGCCGCCAGCGTCCGGATCGGGAAGGCGTCGAGCGGGAGCATGTCGCCCTCGTGGAGCGCAACCGCCTGCTCCACGGCGTTACGGAGCTCCCGTACGTTGCCGGGCCAGGTGTGGGTCACGAGCGCGTCGCGCGCCTCGGACGAGAAGCCGGGCACCCGATCCCGCCCGAGCCGCACGCACAACATCCGAGCAAAGCGTTCCGCGAGCGGCAGGATCTCGGCGCGCCGCTCCCGGAGCGGGGGGATCTCCACGGTCAAGGCGGCGATCCGAAAGTAGAGATCGGCCCGGAACTGGCCGGCGCGCACCGCGTCCTCCAGGCGGCGGTTGGTCGCCGCGATAAAACGTACGTCGATCTCCCGAGATGCGCGACCGCCGACCCGGGTCAGGCGTCGGTCCTCGAGCACTCGCAGGAGCTTGACCTGGGTCTCCATCGGCACCTCGCCCACCTCGTCGAGGAACACCGTGCCCCCCTCGGCGCCTTCAAAGAGCCCGGCTCGGCTCGCATTCGCGCCGGTGAACGCCCCCTTCTCGTAGCCGAACAGCTCGCTCTCCAGCAGGCTCGGGGGCAGCGCCGCGCAGTGAAGCGGAACAAAGGGACGTCGCGCCCGGGGTGAGGCCTGGTGGATCGCGTGGGCGAACACGTCTTTTCCCACACCGGTCTCCCCCAGGAGCAACACCGACAGGTCACTCGCGGCCGCGCGGCGGGCGCGGTCCCACGACCGAGCAAGCGCCTCGGAGACGACGACGAGGTCGGCAGGCGCACCAACGACCGGGGGCGCTCCGAGGACCGCGGGCGCGCTCGTGACGGCCGGCGGGCCGGCGGAGGGCGCCGGCCTTCGTTTGAGGCGGCCCCGCACCGCCGAGAGGATCTCGTGCTGGGTGAACGGCTTGGTGACATAATCGTCCGCGCCGAGGCTCATGCCGAGCCGGAGATCCGCGCGGGTCGCTCGGGCGGAGAGGAACACAAACGCGACAGCGGCGGTGCTCGGGTGGTCACGGAGCGCCTCGAGCACCTCGTAGCCGTCCAGAACGGGCATCGTGATGTCGCACACCACCACGTCGGGGGGACGCCCCAGCGCGGCCGCGACCCCGCTCCGGCCATCGGGCGCACCCTCAGCTTCGAAGCCCTCGGCCTCAAAGAGCTCCACCAGGTTCTCCCAGATTCCGTCCTCGTCTTCGATGATCAGGATACGAGGCAAGTAGGATCTCCAGGTTTGTGTGTGGATGTATCGGCCATCTTCACGCCGTGCGCCCGTCTCATATCGCCTCCCGCTTTTGGGGGATACGCGCCCGAACCCGCGTGCCGGCGCCCGCTTCGCTCTGGATCTGGAGCTCACCGCCCTGGGCGTCCAGCGCGCGCTTGACGATCGCGAGCCCAAGCCCCGTCCCCTTGAAGTCGCGGGCGTTCGAAGCACGGTGAAAGGGGTCCAGGATCTTCGGGAGATCCTCCGCGGGGATTCCGATGCCCTGATCCTCCACGTCCAGCCGGAGCGCCTCGGGGGAGGCGCAGACGGAGAGCCGGACCAGTGAATCCGCGGCAGAGTATTTGAACGCGTTGGACAGGAGGTTGAGCAGCACGTGGCGCAAGAGCTCGTCGTCGACCTGCACCTCGGGGTCCGGGGGGTCGAGCACGAGCTCCAACCGGCGATCCGGCCCGACGGAGGCTCGAAGCTCTTCGATCAGAGGCTCCAGGAGCTCGCGTACACGTAGCCGACGCGGGCGCACCTCGAGCATTCCCGCCTCGGCTTTGCCGAGGAGCAGCACCCGGTCGAGCATGCCGGTCATGTGCCGCGCGGCGTCGCGGATGCGCTCGAGGTGGCGGCGCCGACGATCGGGCGTCCACCCTTCCGAATAGGTGCCCAGGAGCTCCGCCGAGGAGAGGATCAGGCTGAGGGGGGTGCGGAACTCGTGGGAGGTCATCGCGAGAAAGCGGCTCCGGTGCTCCGCGAGCTGGTAGACGCGGTCACGCTCGACCTCGAGCTCGGCGAGCGCCACTCCCAGCCGCCGGGTGGTGTTCGCCAGCGCCGCCGCCTGGGCCTGCAGACGCCGGATGATCGTGGCCGCGCCGAACAGGATCGTGGCACACGCCGCCAGCGCGACGAGGAGCTCGTGGCCGCGACGGCGCGCCTCTGCCGCGTACAGACCAGACTGGAGCGTTGCCTGCAGGGCATGGAGGGCCTCCGCGACGGGCAGGCTCAGGAGCGCCCGGACACGTCCGTCGAGGGCGAGTTGCCCGTGTACGACCAGGCGGGACTGGCGCAACAGGGCCTCGCCGATGGGCCCCACGCGGGCCGGGGGGCCGGGCGGGGGCGGACACGAGGCGGCCGCCGGGACAAGGACGCCGAAGCGCGCAAGTGCACAGGCGGCGGTCTCGGTCCGGGCGAACGAGGGATCGACGACGAGGAGGAGCACCGCGTCAAGGAGGTGCGAGAGATCAGCCCGATCTTCCTCCGTGAGCCCGGTGGGGCCCGCGTGAACACGGCTCTCGTCCCGGAGGTCGTCGGCGGCACGGGGCAGGAGGCGGAGCGCGTTCCGCAGCACCGCGAGCTCCGACTTGAACTGCTCGGTGTGGAAGAACTTTTCGCGAAGGAGCTCGTCGTACCGGGCAACCTGGGCGCTCACGTCCAACGCCGCGCGGGCGGTCAGCGCGGCGGGCGGGGTCCGTAGCGGTCCGAGGTTGGCGCGGCTCTGGTCCTGGGTGCGCACCAGGTCGTCGAAGTGGGTGACCGTGCCGAGCCGCGCCCGGGCGACATCGGCCTCAAGTCGCGCGTCGAGGTCGAGCGCACGTTGGACAGCGTCTACATACCGGACGTTGGCGGCTCCGTCCCAGCCCTGGGTCAGGAGGGCGAGCACAGAGGCGAACAGACCGACGAGCGCCACCACCGTAGCCACCGCGAGGACCCGCCCCGCCGGGGGCGAGGCGGGCACGGCCGCGGGGCGCACGGCCGGGTGTCCCTCGAGGGTGTTGGGCGTGGTCATGGCGCCGGCGCAGCCAGCACGGCGAGCGACTGACCCGCCCACTCCCCGGTGAGTGACTCCAAAAACGCCACGATGTCGGCGACCTCGTCGTCGGCCAGCCCGTAACCGAGCTGCACGCGTCCCATTTCTCGCACGGCCATCGGGAGAGAGGGGGCCGAGCCATCATGGAAGTACGGGGCGGTCACCGCGACATTACGTAGGCTTGGCACCCGGAACACAAACTCGTCCTCCGGAAGCCCGGTGAGGAGCGCGCGGCCATGATCGCGTGTGGTCGCGCCCCGGTCCGCGAAGGGGTCGGCCTGGATGCCAAAACGTTGGAACAGGTTGCCGCCGACGTTGATGCCCTGATGGCAGCTTACACACCCGAGATCCTTGAAATGGGCGTAGCCGCGACGCGCCGGCTCCGGGATCTCGGTCTCCCCGCGGAGCCAGCGGTCGAACGGGGCGTTGGGGGTGAGGAGCGAGCGCTCGTAGCTGACCACCGCCGCCTCAATCCCCGCGGCGGTGACCCCCGACGGGAAGCCGGCCGCAACAAAATCAGCGTCATAGCTGGATAGCCTGGCCTCCACCGCCTCCCAGCTCCCGCCGTCCATCACGCGCGGGTTGAGGAGAACCGCGCGGAAGTGCTCCTCCAAGGTCTCCTTCCCGCCCTGCCAGTTCAGGCGGAAGTTGAACGCGACGTTGAACACCGTGGGCACGTTGTAGAGGCCCGTGCCGTCGTCGGGGTGGCTGGGTCTCGCGTCTTCAGGGTAAATACCGCCTTTTTCGAGCACATGGCAGTCCGTGCACGCGCGGGTGCCGCTGCCCGAGAGCGCGGGGTCGGCGAAGAGCCGCCCTCCGAGCGTCACCAGCCGGGGATCGAGGTCGAGCGACGCCGGGATGGGCTCGAAGGGGTCGGCGGTGGAGGCGAGCGCCGGTGCGGGCAGTCGTCCGCCCCGCTCCTCCGTCGGGGTGGGGCTCGGCGTGCAGGCAAAGAGGAGGGCAGTCAGCATGCCCGCTGCCGTGTGCAAGGGTTGGGCCACGGTCCGGCTGGCCGGTGCGCCAGGCGTGCGCCAGGCGAGACAGGCGGTCGGAGGAGGATCGCCCGGTCCCGGCGAACGGACGACGCCGATCTCGCGTCCCCCGCTTGCGCAAAAGCTGCGCGATTCGCGCGGCGCGACTTGTGCAGCGCAGGCGCCCACAGTGACGGTGCCTCGCGCCATCTCCGAGGTTGAAGTGCCACAGCGGCGTTGGCACGGCACGTGCACCGCTGGTGGTCGAACCCGTCAACCCCGGAGCCAAGATGCCCCTCAAACCGTCCTACATCCCGCTCTTGCTGCCCTTGGGCGCCTGCCTCACCGAGGCCCCGTGCCCGGTCGCTTTTGTGGTCAACCCGATCGATGGGGCGTGCATCTTCGACGAGGCGTCCGTGCTCGAGCTCGTGACCCGCTTCGACGACGGCACGCTGGCCAAGGTGAACGACGAGCCCTTCGTGCAGGTGATGGACCCGGGAATCCGCCGCAACGTGTACATGACCGACTACGCTATCGGCGAGACCGGCGTCGGCACGGTGGAGCTCTACGAGACGGTGTCGCCCAGCGGTTCGGACGAGCTCACGCTCACGTTCCCGGTAGGCACGCTGATCGTACATGAGGCCGTCGACCGGGAAGAGGGGCACGGCGTGCTCGTGAAGCGGCATCGGTCCTTCGATAACCTCAACGGTACCGACTGGTGGTTCGGGAAGGTCTACGACGACGGGACCTACGATACCAACGCCTGCACTCCGTGCACGGCCTGCCATGTGCGTAACGAGACCGAGGGGCTGTGGGGTATTCCAACGGTAGCCCAGAGCGGCGCCGACGTGGATGGGAGCTGAGCGCGCTGCGGCTTCTGTTCCTGTGCTTGTATAGGTAGACTGTGCCGAGCCCCAGCCGGCCCCGAGGCAGACCGGGTGGAGAAGGGCGAGGTGGGCGGGTCTGAATGAGGCGGCTTGACTTGCGGGGGACGACTTGCGGGGGACGACTTGCGGGGGACGACTTGCGGGTGACGACTTGCGGGTGACGACTTGCGGGGGACGACTTGCGAGTATCTGGCGTAGAACACTTACTTTCTAGCGTAGCACGTCGAGAGTCGAGCGTGGACCGTCAGGCGTCAGGTGTCAGGCGTCAGGTGTCAGGTGTCAGGCGTCAGGCGTCAGGCGTCTAACGCCGACTTTCGAGCGTCGCGTGCCGAGCGCCGAGCGTCGCGCGTCCAGCGTCGAACGCCGACTTTCGAGCGCCGGCTTCCCATCGTCGGGGGTCTCGATCCTCGGCCGTGGTGCCCGTTCGCCTCTGCGCAATGCGCCCGCCCAGCCGATCCGGCTGCCGGAGCCAGACCGCTCGGGCCAGAGCGCAGGACGCCGCGGCGCTCGGCCACGCCGCTTGTGCAAGACCTGCACAATTCGCGCGTCACAAGTTGTGCATCGCGGGCGTCCAGGCTCACGGCGTGATCGCGATCTCCCAGGTTGAAGCAGCACCACGGCATTGGCACGCCACATGCATGAGTAGCAGGCGAACCCCTCAACCACGGAGCCATCATGAACCTCAACGCTTCCTCCTCCTCCCTTCGTCTGACCCTGAACGCCTGCCTCACGAGCGCGCTCCGGGCCTCTCTCCCCGCGCTTGCCCTGGTCGGCTGCGCCGAACCCGCGCCGGCCCCGACCCTCGCCGGGGAGTGGAGCGGCGACGTCGCCCAGTACTGGAGCGACGACGGCTATACCTGGGGCAACACGCCGGACGCCGACGTCCGCGGAAGCGCCGTGTACCTGTCGATCGTCGAAGAGCCCGACACCGACGCGCACGCCGTGGAGCTCGCGGTGTGGGACCCCATCACGATGCTCGCAGGGTGGTACCTCCCTGAGGCCGACGAGGTCTACGCCAACGACGCGTGCACCATGTCGTGGGAGGAACGCCAGGTGCCCGTGACGTCGTGGGTCACCGAGACCGCGCTCTGGGTTGAGGTCGTCTGCGCGGACGGGCTCGTTGAGCTGTGGTTCTCGGCGCACCGGGACGAGACCGAGTGAGGCGGCCGGGGTCGGCCTCGGCCGGGCCCTTGGTGGCGCGGGAGTTTGTACAAAGCTCCCTCGTTGACCACTCCTGGCTCGTGGCCGACCAGGCCCCGCTGTGCGAAGATGTCCCGTACCAGGGGGCGGAGATGAGCAGCCGACGCGCGCGCCACTTATGCGGGAATTGGCGGGCCTTTTGGCTGGCGTATAGCTGTTTGATCGCGCTCGCCGCGGTGGCG
This sequence comes from Deltaproteobacteria bacterium, assembly GCA_947486185.1. GTDB lineage: Bacteria > Myxococcota_A > UBA796 > UBA796 > SXON01 > CANKTH01. The sequence continues at coordinate 3,007 of CANKTH010000022.1, read as the reverse complement.
CCCGGACGAGCTTGGGCGGTGACCTGTGGTGAAGTCCTGAACCTGGTCAACGTGAACGTGCCGATGGAGATTGTGGTCGCGATTGTGCGCGACTCTGCGGGGCCCTTCGACCAGCCGACGTTCGACTGCCTCGTCGAGGCCGGTGTGCCTGAGGCGATCATCGACGAATACCGCCCCTTTGTAGAGGTCGCGAAGCCGGTGGGTCCGAGCGGTGTTCGCGGCACAGTTTGGGATACTCGTGGGAGGCCTGCCGGCGGCGCGCGGTTGGTGCTCCGGAAGATGATGTGGACCGGCATCGGCTGGTCGGTGGCCACCGACGAAACTGGGGGCTTTGAATTTCAGAGCCTTCCCCATGGAGAATACAGTCTTCGCGTGGATTCTGTCGACACAGCGGGCGATCATGCGGGCTCCTGGATTACCAGGTTCTCTTTCTCCGGGACCGGCGTGGTCGAGCTCTCACCGGCTGTAGGGCGCCCCCCGATAGGCGGAGCGCGCGCTCGGACTCTCGGTGAACGCCGGGAGTTTTCGGATAGTGCGCAACCTTCCGGTCCGGGCCGCCTTCGTGGTGTGGTTTGGGACACAAAGGGCACGCCGATGCCCGATGTCCGCGTTGAGCTGGAGCACGAGGCCCAAGCAGGGGCCCGGTGGTCACTGAGCACCGGCCCTCAGGGCACCTTTGATTTTCCGGCGCTGCCGGTAGGGAGCTATCGCCTGCGCGTCGTCGCTGACGGATACCACGCCTGGCTCTTGAGCTTTACGCTCCCCGGCGCCGGAGTGCTCGAGGTCACCCCGGTGCTTGGGTTGGGTCAGGTAGCCGGATGGACCCTGGATCACTGACGCCGCCCTGCCCGCTGCGGGCATGTGAACCCGGCACCTGCGAACCACCGCGCCGCTCTCCTCTGGCGTGGGGATCGCGGCGCACCGTTCACCCGGCCTGTGAATCGACAGCCCTGGCAGCCGTAGACGCTCGAATTGCGAACCGGGGACGGTCGGGCTTCGGCCCCGAAGTACCCGTACAACAACCACTCTCGTGATACATACCTGAGCGCTGTCAGCCGCCTGACCCGGTCACTCCCGGCCAATCAGGAAGAGATCCACGTTGGCGGCCGTCAGGCGGAAGGCGGGCGAGACCCGCCCGGTCCGGATCGGCTCGTGGGTCATGTCGTCGATACAGCTGAGCACCGCATGAGGATCGTCCTCGTCCGCCGCGATATCGAGGCTGACCCGGATGCGCCGGCCGTCTTCGTTGACGTAGGTCAGCGCCTTGTGTCGCCGCGCGAGGGCCTGCTGCTCATGTCGCCGGATGACCTCGGACGCCGTCTTGACCAGCACCAGGAACGCAGATTGGTCCAGAGGTTTCGGGTTCTTCTTGTCCCGCCCCATGGTCCAAGGTCCGACGAGCGCGGCCTCAGGGTCGCCTTGACGCGACATCTCCACGGCCCACCCGTCGTCGTCTTCGTTCTTGATCACCCGGGCGGTCCACCCGTCGCGGCGCCACAAGCGTGGCTCCAGGATCTCCGGCTCTTGCTCGCCCATCAACACCTCCGGGGGCGCCTATCCTCCTTCCGCGGCGGTTGGGGCGGCGGTAACGCTCAACGGGCGCGCCCCGCTCGTTTCACTCGGGGTCGGCCTCCTTCCGGGGGCGGCGCTCCGCGCCGCCGACCTTCGGCGCGGAGCGCCTCGGCCCAGGCCCTCCAGTCCGCCTCGCGCGGGGGTGAGGACACGCACCCGATCCAGGCCGACGGCTATCTGAATTGACCAGGCTATAACGTAAACTATTGCTGCACGCGCTCATCGCTGCTCGTGGCGCGTCGCGCGCTCCCCATAGCGCGGGCACGGCGCAAGGAGAGGGTTGCTGAAGGTCACCTGTGGTGCCCAGCGATCTGGGAGAGGTCCAGCAGGGTGTCGTCCACGGAAAGATGTGCTTGTTCGATGATTTCCCCTCATGCCTGACCCGGCCTGGCCCTTCAGGGAGAAGACCGCGAGCGACGCGAGTGTCCACCCGCGCAGCAAGGCGGCGATCATGGACGCGGTGGCGGGCTGCGCGCGAGCCGCGCTTTTTCGCTCCGATCGTCGCATTTCAGGCGCGCGCCGCGCTTGCCGGGCCGGCCCGGCTCGGTGTACGCTCGCGAGGTGTGCCTCCCGGCATGCCGTTCATCCTCCCTCTACTCCAAGATTGAGGATGGCCGGTGACTCCGTTGAGCCTGTCTCGTAACCAGGGGCTTCAGGCCCCATCTGGAGCACCCGCCGCCTCTTCCCATCGGTCCTCTTCGCATCCCCAGATTGGACCTACCGATCCAGCGAGAACTCCAGGCTGATCACGTCTGGGCATGTCTCCTGGCACTTGTCGTCGGGATCCGGCTCCGGGTAGGCGCTCTTGTCGGCTTCCAGGGTGAAGGTCTCCGAGGCAATTTCCTCGCCGTCTCGCGACACCTGCAGGACCAGCGAATCCGGGACAGCGTTGACCTTCACCCTGATCTGGGCCGGCGCCGCCGAACTGCCCAACCGCATAAGTTCGACCAGGCCCGAGGAACAACTGCGATCGTCTTCCTGGCCCTGCGTGGCGGTGCAAGTGACAACCTCATCGTCCAGGCTGATCCCCTCAGTGTCTCGCCTGGATGTACCCGGCAGCCCTCGCTGGGTCCACCCTCCACCTCGAAGGCATCTACCTCCCGTACTGGGGCTTCGCTGCAACCGGGGACGGAGTCTGGGAGACGAAGGTCGGCCAATGTAGGCGCTCGGCCTTGGGAGGACGTCGCACCCGCTGGGTGCGGCGCCGCGGGCGCATCCACCGAGCGTGGTCGAACGTCCTGGTACCGGCGACCAGCCGCCTGCCGCCGCGGTTGCTTCGGGCACTGCTAATGAGAAACAGCGACGGTGGCAGCGGGGATTACTTTGCTGCGAGCGGCAATTCGACGGGGTAGCCGAGCCTGTTGAGCTTGCCGACAAGGCGGCGCGCCTCCCGCTCGGTTCGCGCGGGATCGTTGGCGGCAGGATTGGGCTCCCG
>CANKTH010000021.1 GCA_947486185.1 Deltaproteobacteria bacterium | reverse complement strand
GTCTGGGCGCGGCGGCGGGAACCGGCGGTGCTGCGGCTGAAGCCGGGGTGGGTACCGCGGGCGCCGCCGGGGGGACAGGTGGTGGAAGCGAAGGTGGCGCCGCGGTCGTGGGGGCGCTCGGCATCGCGGGCGGTGCCGCCGCGGTACGGGCGGTGCCGCTCCCGGCGAGGCTGGCCGGAAGGGGCGGCGGGCCGGCCGGCGGGGCGGCGGGGCGAGCCGGTGGGGGTGGGTCGATCACCACCGGTGTCGTCACCCCGATGTCCTCTTCGGCGCCGGGGACGGGGGCCGGGGGCGACTGGCCGCGGCCCCGACTGCCGCGCGCTGCTTGTGTCGCGCCCCGCTCTATCAGGCCGCCAGGCTGAGGTTTGGCGGTGGCCTGCCCGCGAGGAGGAGCGGGCGGGGCGGGACGCGCAGGGCTCTGCAGGATGATCGACGCGCTTGGGTCGGGCACGATGCGCGCGTCGGGGACGTCAAAGTCGTCGCTTCCGAAGACGATCGTGGGGTTGGGCCGTCGATTTTGAGAGAGCGGTCGCGCCAGATCCTTGGCGACGTCGGCAGGGTCGGCGGCGCGCCGGGCGGTGTCGGCGTGGCCCAGAGGATCGTCAGGGGGCGGCTTTCTCATCGGGTTCCCGGAGGTTCGGCGCGCGGGCGCCTGGGGTTGGGGGACCCTAACGTCAAACCGCCGGAAACACCGCCCTGGCGTCGATCCACCGGCCGAGGTTCCGCGGGACACGGTGTGCTGGACGCCCGTTCGAAGCGTTTCTCCAGGCGGGCCTCAGCGCGCGGGTCGCACGAGACCAGCCCGCCGCAGCACACCGCGGATGAGCGCCTGGTGCCGCGCGATCTCATCGGTGTGGTCCTTTTCGGGCATTCGAGCTCGAATGAACCGATAGAGCTCCTCCTGGTGCCCGGCCGGCATCGGCGCAGGGTCGGAAGGGAGTGTCGGTCCGAGCACGCCCTGCCCATACTGGCACTCGAGGGGCATCAGGCTGTCGTCGAAGGTGAACGGAGGTAGCTCCACCGGGGGGCGGGGCTCGCCGCGGGCCATCCGGTCGACGTCCAGCAGCTCGGCGAGGGACTGGGTCGCCGCGATCCGTTTGTTCCAGGGTTCGATGCCGTGCAGCTCACACACGAGCTTGATCCAGCTTGTGTTGTCGAAGACCGTATCGCTGACGCCGCTCCGCACGTAGGGTCCGGCCACGAGCGCGGGCACGCGGAAGCCGAGCTGGTCGAATCCTTCGTCGGCGTAGTCGTCGTCGATGGTGCCGGGGGGAACGTGATCGTGGAAGCCGCCGTGTTCGTCGTAGGTGATCACCAAGAGGCAGGTCTCCCAGTGGGGCGAATCGGCGAGCGCCGCGTAGATCGCGCCGAGGAACTCCTGCCCGACGCCCGGGTGGTGGGGGGGATGATCGTCGTTGTACGCGAAGCCCGGGTCGATCCACACCACCGGAGGCAGCAGGCCGTTCGCGCAGTCAAAAAAGAAGTCCTCGAGGAGGCCGGTGGTCTCCGTCCGCATATGCCCGGCCATCAAGCCCAAGAAGGGCAGGTCGGTGTAGTAGTACCGCCAACCCACGCCGATGTTGTCGAGCTGGGTCCATACGGTCTCGAAGGCGAAAGGTTGGCCGTCTTCGGGGAGGTCGTTGTTCGTCAGGCCCTCGCTCGTGCCCGCGTGGCCGTAGAAGCGGTTGGGCCAGGTGCTGGTCATGGCCGAGCAGAACCAGCGTTGGCACACGATATATTCGTCGGCGAGCGCGTAGTGCACCGGCAGATCGGCGCGGGTCTGGTAGTCCATGACCCACCGGCCTTCACCTTCGCCGTAGCGAGACTCGTAGTTGGTCACAAAGCCGCTGTTGGCCCCTTCGGCGAACTGCTCGCGGCTGCTGTTCCACGAGTGGCCCGGGTCGCCCACCACGCACGGCCCGGAGACCGGCGCGGGGTACACGGGGTTGCCCTGGGTGTCGAGGTTGTGGATCTCGGGGGTCAGTCCATCCACCTCGGTCCGGCCCTCGACCAGGCTCAGCGAGCCGAGATAATGGTCGAAGCTGCGGTTCTCCATCATCACCACGACGATCGTGTCGATGTGCCCCGGGGTCTTCGGCACGGGCGCGCGGCGCTCATCGGGCGCGCAACCCGCCGCAACGCCGGCGCCGAGCGCCTGCAGCGCCTGGCGTCGGTTGAGGATCACGCGTCGGCTTGTGGGCATTCGTTTCCCCGCAGGCCACGAGGGTACACCCGCTCGCGGGCTGCCGAAAGCCTGGATCTGGCGTCAACGTGCCAGATCGGCATTATCCCGCGGTGCGAGGGCCCAGCGGCCTTGGTGCTCGACCACGACGCCGGAGACCGCCTCGAGACGGAGTCCATCGGTCCACTGAGTGGCTTCTTCCTCGAAAAGCGAGGGATGAAGCAGGTCTGTCAGGCCGATGCCCCAATCGGTGCTGCTGAAGCCCGCGTGAGGGGTGCCGTTCAATATGAGCGGACCGAGGGTCAGGAGCGCGCCGTCCCACACCGCCCAGTCCGGCGCTGGGGCGTCCAGCGGCGTAGCCGTCACGGGGGCGGCGAGCCCGGACTCCCACCCGGAGAGGCGGAGCCGGGTGTGGTGGCCCTCCTCAAAAACCTCGCCTTGTAGCACCACCGTGTCTCCTCGAGCCGGTGCGCCGGTCCCGCCGCTCACCACCCGAAGGCCCGCGCTGCCCGATTGGACAAAAAATCCAGCCTCACCTTCGAGCATCATGGCGTCGGTGCTGGCGACCGCCTTGAGCTGCACCGGGCCGCAGTCCCCGGCCTGTACCGCCGCGACGTCGCTCACCAGCCGCTCCGGGACTGGCCCAAGCTCCAGATCCGCGGCGTCGCGCGGGCGTAAGGCCCAGCCGGTGGCGGTCAGCGCCAGCAACCCGCGGGCCCGGCTGAGAGCCTGGCGGCACCGCAGGTTGGCCGGATAAAGCGCTGGATCCACGCGCATTCCAGCGTCGAGCTCAGCGACGCCCGCGCCGTCCACCCCCACCACCGTCACGTCCGACAGCTCCACGAGCCCGCTCTCGACGAGGTTCCAGTCTTCGGGCAGGCCCTCCGGCGGTACGGGGTCGCCCGCGCCGAGCTCACGCAGGGTCCCGGCGGGGAGGACCAGGGCCTCCATGCCGTCCACGAGGGTATAGGTGCCACTTACCTCGACGATTTCTCCGGGTTCGGGCCGGTACGAATAGCGCTCATCGCTCCACAGCCTGAGTCCCGACCGCGGACCGCCGACGGCATCCGCGACGTACACGCTCGACCCGTCCAGGAAGATCCCGCTTTGTACCACCACCGTGAGCTCGGCCGCCTGGCCCTCCGCCGGGCTGGCGCGGAGCGTGGCCACCGTGAGCGGATCGGCGTCGGGCGGCGAGGACTCGGGCGCAGCAGAGTCCAGCGGCAGCAGAAAACATCCCGGAAAGAGTGCCAGGAGCGGCACGATTCCTGCGGCGCGGACGGGGCGGCGAAACGGTGGGGAGAGCAGGCTCACCGCAGCCTCCTATCCGCCAGGCGCGCCCTACGCCTGAGCGGCGATGTGGGGCGATCGCTGGGCAACCGCCGGAGGAGGGAGTAGAGCGGGGCTCCGCCCGGGGGGAGATTTTGGGGACACACGCGCTTGAGGTCAAAGGACTGGTGCGCCGGTACGGCGCCCGTGCGGCGGTCGGCGGGCTCGACCTCGTGGTTGAGGAGGGGGACCTGTACGGATTCCTCGGGCCCAACGGCGCCGGAAAGACCACGGCGATCCGCTGTATCCTCGGGTTGATCCGCCGGGACGCCGGCGAGGTCCAGGTCTTCGGCGAGCGTGATCCCGTAGCGCAGCGGGCCACGGTCGGCGCGATGGTGGAGACGCCCCGCTTCTACGACTGGATGAGCGGCCGAGAAAACCTCCGGCTTGCTACGCTTTATGCGGGCAGGGGCGGTGAGCCCGACATCGACGCGGCCCTTCACGCCGTGGGCCTGACCGAGCGCCAACGAGACAAGGTGCGTGGTTATTCCTTGGGCATGCGCCAGCGCCTCGGGATTGCCCGCGCGCTGGTGGGCAAGCCGCGCCTCCTGGTGTTGGACGAGCCGACCAACGGCCTGGATCCGCGAGGTATGAAAGAGGTGCGCGACCTCCTCCGGGAGCTCTGCCGCCGTGAACGCCTCACCGTTTTTTTGAGCTCACATCTGCTCAGTGAGGTGCAGTCGCTGTGCAACCGTGTTGGGATCATCGACCGGGGTCTCTTGACCGCCGAGGGTGAGGTCAACGCCTTGCTCGCAGCGCGTGGCCTCAAGACGCGGGTGGAGATCGGCGTGACTGATCGGCGCGCTGCGGTGGAGGCCCTGGGCCGCGTGCCCGGCGCCACCTTGATCGGTGACGGCGAGGGGGGACGCCTGGTGGTGGAGCTCGATCGGCTCGACGCCGCCGGCCTCAACCGGCTCCTGGTGCAGGCGGGCGTCGATCTTCACACTTTGGTCCCGGGCACCGGCTCGTTGGAGGACGTGTACCTCCAGGCCACCAGCCAGGAGGCAGGAGTTTCAGGATGATCCCCGTACATTTTCCGAACGTCGTCTACGCCGAGCTCCTGAAGCTCTACACCCGCAGCGCCGGTCTGATGACGCTGGCGGTCTCGGGCCTCGTCGGTATGGTGGTCGCCGCGGTGGCGGCGTGGCTGGAGTATGGAATCCGCACCGGCATGGTCCAGGGCCCCGGGGTTCAGGGCGACACCACGCAGTTCAGCGCGATCCTCGTGGGAGATTGGGCGCTGTACGGGCGGAACTTTTTTGTCCTGCCGCTGATGCTGCTCCTGGTCACCGCCACCGTCGTCGCGGGCGAATACACCGACCGGACCTTGCGGGAAGTGGCGGTGCGCCCGCTCTCGCGCCTCTCCATCCTGCTCGCCAAGCTGCTCGCGCTCTTGTCGTTATCAGCCTTGAGCCTGTTTTTTACGTTCGGCATCGCCTTCGGCGCCGGGCTCGCCGCTTTCGGACTGCCCGCGAGCTGGGAGCTTCTGCCGGCGCTTCTCGCCGGCTACGCCGCCAGCCTGCTCTCGGACCTGGCGATCATCTGCCTGGGCATGTTGGCGTCGATGCTGATGGGTGGCGTCGGGGGGGTGTTGATCAGCGCGGCGTTCTTGTTGGGCGCGGACCTGGCCCTCCGTGGTTTTTTGACGGCGCTCAATTTTTTTGGCGTCTCGGGGGCGAGCGGTCTCTTACCGTGGACCCTGGGTCACGCCCTGGACGTGTGGTTGGGCTGGAAAGACGGGTGGGAGCCCCAGCGCTTCATCGTGGTGGTGGGGGTCGCGATCGGCGCGTTCAGCTTGGCGCAGCTGCGATTTTCGCGGATGGACGTGCCGTGAGCTGCTGAGCGGCCTGGGGGCAGCCGGTTCGGGCGGTAGTGCGCGCCAGGGGTCCGGCGGGCGGCCGAGCGGAACGCGAGGCCGGGGCCGGCGGCCGACCCGTCAGGGGCGGGCGACGCACCGAGGGCAAGGCCCGAGCCCGAAGGGGCCCGCCCGACCGCAGGGCGGGGGCGCCCGGCAGCCGACGAGCCGTACACAAACCAGCCTTCAGGGGATGGAAATCGTGTAGGTCTCGTCGAGGAAGGTGTTGGGCCACGGGCCCTCGTAGGAGCCCGAGTAGCAGGCGTCCGTGCTGCACGAGGAGTCGCAGATCTCGGCGTTGAGGGGCTGGGACTCGCCGGTGCCCCAGTGGAGCAGGAGGCCGGTGAGGTTCTTGGCGCAGTCCTGCTGGTCGGTCGCGACGATGCGGATGGTGTCGCCCGGACGCGCGTCGAACTCGAGGGGTGCAAGCGTATCTTTTTCGCCGTTGGTGTCGGCGTAGAGCACGGCGCCGTTGAGGTAGAAGGTGATGTCGTCGTCGATCGAGAAGTAGTCGAACAGGGAGTCGCCACCGGAGATGGTGTAGCTGAGTGGCTGCTCGGCGTCGGCGACCTCGACGTTGACGCTGTCTTCGCCGATTGCACCCTCGAGGTCGGTGCAACGTAAGGTCAGCAGCACCGAAACGCCGATCGGGAGCATGTCCGAGCCGGTGATGGTGCCGTCCGCGTCGATGTTGAGGGCGGAGAGGCGGCCGCCGTTCGCGAACCACGAACAGGTGAGGTTGGTGGCGAGCTCGTCGGGGTCGTACACCAGGCCGGTGATCGGCACGCTGGTGGAGTTGACGAAACTTTCGCCCGCGGTGGGGTCGAGGATCTCGACGGTTGGTGGGGTGTTTTCGGTGGTGACTACGTTGCCGCTCAGGATCACGGCCACCTGGGGCTCGTCTGGGTCGGTTGAGTCGATGAACAGCTCGTCGACGTGCACCGCGTCGTCACCCGGAGCGAAGACCACGTCGAGGGTCTTGGCGCCGCCGTTCTCGATGACACAGGGCATGGCACATCCTCCCCGGATGCTCCACGAAAATGCACTGTCACCGCCACGAATCCCAATGTTGTTGACGGTGAGGTCGCCCGTGCCGAGCGCGAGGATCTGGACCATCTCCGAGGTGGAGCTGCCCGCCTCGACCGCGCCATAGGCGATCTGTTCGGGGTTGATCTCGATGTCGGGCGCGACGCCCACCCCGATCATCTCGACGCTGACCGTGAGCATCGTCTCTTCGTCAGTGTCAAACTGCAAGACGGCCTTGTTGCCACCCTCCGCGCTGGGGCTGTAGGTGAGCTCCAGCTCGCCCTTGTCGCCGCCGGAGATCGGCGTGCCGGTCCAGGTTCCGTGTGAAAATGCTGGATCTTCTTCGGACCAGACCGGATCGCTGAAGGTGAGGTAGCCCGCGTTGGCCAGGTTCTCCAGGTGGGCGGTCACGGTCATGCTGTCGCCCACCACCAGCTCGCCGAAATCGACCAGCGCGGGCGTGATCGCGGGTTCAGCGGGGATCTTGTTGACGCTCGGGTCTTGGGTACACGCGATGAGCATCAGGGGGAGCAGGCTCTTGGTCACGGCGGCGTCCTCGAGGCGACTATACGCCCCGTCGGTGAATTCCGCCACCCACGCTACGGCCGGACCGGCGTTAGCAGCGTGCCTTCTCTGGTTGAGGCCCGCGTGTCGGATACTGCGCTCCCCCGCCCCGCTCCCCTGCTTCAGGCCGTCTACGCCCGCGCCCTCGGTCGCCCCGAGGAGCTCGCCCTCGCGGGGCGTGCGCGTTTCGGGCGTGCGCCCACCGACGAAGAGCTGGTGGACCTCCTCGATTTTTTCGTGACCGAGTGGGTGGATGCTACGGGCCGGGTTGAAGTGGAGCACGCGGTAGAAGCCGGTATCCTGCCGGTAGAGGCCTTGCGCTGGCCGAGCGAGGTTCGAAGCGGTCTTTGGGTGGTGGACCGATACCGCGACGGCGTCGCGGAGCTGCGGAACGTCGCGGATGACGAAGAGATCGCGGTGACCGCCCCGGGGCTGGAGGCCGACCTCCGTCCCCGCACGGTACTGCGTGCGCGTCTGCTTCCTTGGGGGCAAACCTGGTTTTGTTCGGGGAGCCCCGACCTGTACGGTACCATGGGGGTGATCGCGCGGATGGACCTGCTCGCGGCGTGGAAACAGGAGCCCGAAGCTGCGCTTGGCCCGGTACTGGCCGGCCTCCGGCGTCGGTTTCGGCAACAGCGCGAGGAGCGTGAGGCGTGGATCCACCATTTTGGCGACGATCTGGTCGTGTTCGCCGACGCAGAGGAGATGGAGCAGCGGCTCGGCGGCCTCGCGCGCTTGTTGAGCGAGACCTGGCGGTTTCCCAGCCTGGGAGGCCGGACCCGGCGAGAGGCCTTCCGGGCGGAGCGGGCGCAGGAGCCGCCGATCCTCGAGCTCCGGCTGGGCGCGAGCTTGATGGGGCCGGGGCGGCCGGGTGCTATCTACGACGCCGTCGAGGGGGTCCACTTCTTGCCGAAGTTGGGGGAGCTCCTCGATCATCTATGCGGCCGCGCCGAGCATCCGGAGGTGCTACGGGCGGCGTTGACCGATCCGGGCGTCACCGCACTTCCCTTCCGGCGTGCCCGACAAACCCAGGCGTTGGCGGCCTTTCTGGGGGTGCCCGACGCGCCGCTCGACGCGCTGTTGGGCCCCTGGAAGGAGCCCGGTCGACGTCCCCCGTCGGTCCTGCCCGGCTGGGGTGAGGGTCCGGACTGATCCGGGCTGAAGTCAAGCTCAAAGCCCCAGTTCGTCGCGGAGCTGTCCGCTCCTCCCGGCCAACCACAACCGCAGGTCGGCCTGGGCCAGAGGCCAGGTCTCATCCCGGATCTCCCGGCGGGTGTCGGCCTCGATCCAGGGTCCGATCAGCGCTGCCGCCTCGTCGAAGTCGCTCAGGAGGGCGTCGGTGTCGAGCTCGGCGACCAGCGCCACGGCCGCCGCGTCCAGCGCTGCGACACAGTCCAGGTCCCGGACGCAGCTCACCGCAAGCGCGCCCAGCGGGCTGTCCCAGCGCCGCCCCTCGGTGAAAGCCCAGTCCAGACCGGAAGGAAGCAGCCGAATCGGCCCCTCCGCGCTACTCGACAGCACCCGGAAGTTGTTGGCCCCGGTGACGTAGCCATCCCAGTGTCCGATCCACGCTTCCCGCACGTAGTAGGCGGCGAAGGTGTCGAGGTCGAGGTAGGGAGCCACCCGGGTGGCCCACGCGTCCGCTCCGCCCGCGTTCGCGTCGCTCAGGACGATGAGGTCCGTGTGGCCCACGGGCTCACCCTCCTCGAGCTCGAAATGACGCACTTCGGAGGGGAGGAAGTCGGCGTGCTCCCCCTCCGCGTCGTAGCCGCCCTCGTAAATCCGCGCGTCTTCGGGCGCGCCCTCGTCCGCGAGCCACCGGGCGTCATAGGTCTCGACGAGCGCGTACAGGCCGAAGCTCTCGCCGTTCAGGAAGAGCTCGGCGTAGCTGGATTGTAGCGCCGTCGGGTCGAGCTGGCGGAGCACCTGCCAGCCGACACGCTCGTGCATCTGGCTCTCGTCCCAGAGCATATTATTGAGGTCAAAGGAGTCGTATCCGTCGTAGCGCGAAGGCGTGTATTGGTCGATCCGGAGCTTGAGCGCGCACTTGTCAGGGTAGTACCGTAACGAGCTCACACCTTTGAGCCGCAGCCCAACGGTGCCAACCGCCGCGCCGTCGATCGTGAGCTCGCCCGGCACCCACTCGAAGCTCCCGCTGCTGAGAGCGGCGACCGTCGCGTCAGGGAGCTCGAGCGCGACGGCATGGACCACGCTCAGGTCAAAGAGAGGGGTCTCCGCCTCGATGTTGTGCGTCGGGGGCGTGCCCTGGCCCACCACCTGCTCTACAGGAGCCGGGTCGATAGGGGCGGTTGGCGCCGACAACGGGGCGTTGTCCGCAGGGCAGGCCGCGCCAAGCAGGGTGAGCAGGACGGCCACGTTCCGACGCTGTCGCAGGCGGGCTCCGGGCGCAGGAGGCCTCTAAGCCGAACTCCCGGGCCCGGCCGCTGGGAGCGCGTGGCGGCGTTGTGGTAGAAGCTTGAAATGGCCTCCGGGCGTACTCCATTCTCCCTGTTGGTGTTGGTGTGTTGGTGGCTCCAGTCCGCCGCCTGTACGCCAAGCCTGGAGCCTCCTATCGGCGACGGTGACACGCTGATCGTCGCGTTGGAGGCGGGTCCACGCAACCTGCTGCCGGTGCTCGCGCAGAGCCCGTTGGACGCTATGGTTGCGGCGAATCTCCAGTTTTCTTTGTTTGACGTGGGATTTTCCTGCGGGCTCACCTTCGAGCCGGCGTTGGCGCTCAGGTGGGAGTTCTCGGACGGGGGAAGAGCGCTGTCGGTCTGGCTGCGCGACGACATCCGCTGGTCAGACGGGCAGCTGGTGACCGCGGCGGATGTCGCGCGCGCGATGGCGGTCGCGGGGGATGCCGGGGCGGAGAGCGCCCATTTCGGGCTGATCGACGAGCTGGTGCCCGGAGCGGCCCCCAAAGTGCTGAGCCCGACGGAGCTCAGGTTCGAGTTCAAGCGGCCCGCCCAGCCCGAACGGGCCCTCGCGCAGATCGACGCGGTCGGTGTCCTACCCGCCCATCACCTCACCGACCCGGGTCTCGACGGCGCCGCGCTCCGGAGCCACACCCTCAACCGGCAAGCCCCGGTGGTGAGCGGCCCGTGGAGCCTCGAGAGCTGGACGGAGTCCGAGCTACGCCTCGAGCGAAACAAAGCTTTCACCGGTCCGGATTCCTGGCGCCCGCACCTGGCGCGCCTGGTGTTCCGCGTGCTGCCGGATCGCCAGGCGCGGCACGAGGCGCTGGAGCGCGGCGAGGTGGACCTCGTCTCGGGAATCCCGGCCACCGAGGTGGAGGCTCTTGAAGAGCGGGTGCCCAACGTCCAGATCCGCCGGCGGGGGTGGCGGGACCTGGAGATGGTGGTCTGGAACACCCGGATCAGCGCGCCGAACCACAATCCACTGCTCGAAGGCCCACGGGCCCCCCTCGCCCCGCACCCGCTGTTTGGCGACGCGGCCCTGCGGCGGGCCCTGGCGGCCGGAATCGACACGGATCGTATGATTCGAGAGCTATATACAGGTGAGTTGGGCGGAGAGGCCTTCGCCCGTCCGGCGGTCGGCACCTTGTCACCCGCCCTGTGTGGCGTTCACAATGACAAGATCACGCGGATCCCGCACGATCCTGCGGCTGGGCGCGCCGCATTGGCACTGCTCGGCTGGGAGGACCGGAACGCGGACGGTTGGCTGGACAAAGGCGGGGAGCCGCTCCGCTTCCGGCTCGTATACAACAGCGGCAATCCGCGGAGCGAGCCGGTGATCGTGCGGCTCCGCGAGGATCTCGCGACGTTGGGCGCGGACGCCTTGGTCGAGGGGGTCGAGGGTCCCGCGTTCGTGGATCGGCTCCGGCGCGGAGATTTCGACGCGGCGCTCACCACCTGGACCGCCAGTTTGTACGCCGATCCCGAGAGCCGCTGGGGTCGAGGGGCGGAGCACAATTTCGGGCGATTCGAGGACGACGCTGTCGAGCGTCTTCTGGAAGAGGCGCGGTTGGACCCAGCGGCCTCGGTGCGGGTGGCGCAGGCGGTTCAGGACGAGGTCTATCGGCAGCAGCCGGCCGCGTTCCTCTACTGGGTTGGCGATCTTGTAGGCGTAGACGCTCGGTTCCATGACACTGAGATCGGCCTCCTCTCGCCCGCGCATCGGCTTCATCGGTGGTGGGTGCCCGCGGACAAGCGGAAGCGCCCCTGAGCGCGGTGGACGCCGGACCGACCGCGAGGGCGCCCCGGGTGGGTCGCGGCGGGGTGAACGTGGTATGGTCTCGGCAGTTCGGCTTCGCGGCGGCGAGGCCAAGGAGCAGGGTTGCGCGTGTACCACCGGATGCTCTGTGTGACGGGGGTCTTGTTGACCAGCCCGAGCGCCTGGGCGGCTGATTGCCTCCAGGGCTATTCGGGGCAACAGATCCTCCAGGACATTGAGACCTTGCAGCTCTCGCTTCGCGCGTTGGATGAGGCGAATTTCACGATTGCCGCGATGCGCGTCGACGCGGGAATCCCCTGCCTCACGACCCTCCTGCCCCCGGGCGTGTTCTCGACTGCCTTCCGTTATGTCGGTGTGCACTACTATTTTCGCAACGACGAGCCGGCGGCTCGGCGATGGTTCCGGTCGTCGTTGGAGCTCAATCCCACCTACGAGTGGGACGCGACCGATCTCGAGCTTGGGCACCCGATCCGCACGATGTTCGAAGAAGAGCGTGGTGAAGCCACGGTCGAACCGAGTCCCATCGAGGGCAAGGTGCTTCAAGAAGTGGCGGGCGCCAGCTGGTTCCTGGACGGCCGCCCGCTCAGCGAAGCTGCCGCCACGGCGGAGCGCTACCACGTGGTCCAGAAGGTGGCCAAAGACCGCTCGGTCCGCACGACCTGGCTGGCTTACGGAAACGACCTCCCGCCCGCGATGCTGGCCGACGCGGCGGCGGCGGCGCCGATCGTGACCGAAGAGGAGCTGGCGGCGGCCGCCAAGGCGGCACCCGTGGTCACGGAGGACGGAAAAGTAGTGGTAGAACGCCAGCGTCCGAGAGAGAAGACCCCGCTGATGATCGCGGGGGTGGTGAGCGTCGCGGGTGCGGGGGTCGCGTACACCTTCGCGCTGATGACGGCCAACAAGCTCGATCCGGCGCGACAGGACTTCCCCAGCACCACCACGGGTCTGGAGGCGGTCCAGTCGCGCGCCAACCTGTTGGCCCTCACCGCCGGCGGCGCGCTGGCGCTCGGCGCTGGGCTGGAGGTGTGGGCAGTGCTCCTCGACGGCAACGTTGCCGCCGGGTTCGTCGTTGGCTTCTGAGACTCCCTGGAAGGGTCGGAGCGGCCGTGGCTACGCACTCCACGGCGGGCATCCGGATCGGGAAGGGGGCATGGCTACCTTACGCGCCGCTGTGCCTCTGGGGCCGCCGAGCGGGCGCTCGACGGTGGCGCCCGGTACCCTCGTAGCGCTGAAGATCGCGCGCACGGGGGATGCCCTGGCGATGGAGAGCCTCGCGCGGGAGGTGGAGACTTTCGAGGTGCTCTGCCGCTCTTCCGGGCAGACGCCCTGTCCGCGTCTCTACGACGTGATCGGCGAGCCGGCGACCGGCCTGGTGATGGAGTGGTGCCCCACCGACCTGGAGCGATTGTGGGAGGGTCAGAATCGCGCGCCGCGCGCGTTCGTGGAGCTGGTGGAGGCGCTGGCTGACGTGTGCCGGCGCGTCCGCGAATATGAGGCGGTCCTCGAGATGGATCTCGGCCGCCGGGTCATTCACGCGGACATCAAGCCCAAGAACGTCCTTCGTTCGGCGGACGGCCGCTGGCTTCTGACTGATTTCGGTGCCTCAAAGTCGCGCCCGGTCGAGGACGACAACTGGGCGGCCACCCGCATGGTGTTGGGCACCGAGAACTTCATCGCGCCGGAGGCGGTGTTCAACGCCAGAAAACCCTTTCCGGCGGCGATGGACACCTGGTCCATCGCCTGTACGCTGCTCGCGCTCCTCAAGATGCGGACCTTCTTGCGCAACGGCGCCCGCATGCCCCCCAACGGCACCCACTCGCACCATTTCCGTTCGCACCGGGTCATGCTGGTATCCGACCTCCAGGAGCGTAAACCCGCGCTCTTCCTGAACAAGGACCTGGACCCCGCCCTGTTCACCAGCCCGGACCGCCTGCCCGACAAGGACCGTCAGGCGGTGCATGACGCGCTCATCGGGATCTTCGACGGCGCGGCGCAGCCGGCGTTGGAGGCGGAGCTCGAGGAGGAGGTGGCGCGGCTCCTGGGCCGGGCGCTCACCATCGATCCGGCGCGGCGATATTGCGATCCGCTCGAGCTCGCGGCGGACTTGGAGAGTCTCGCCCAGCGTTA
The DNA here is from genome assembly GCA_947486185.1 of Deltaproteobacteria bacterium. Classification (GTDB taxonomy): domain Bacteria; phylum Myxococcota_A; class UBA796; order UBA796; family SXON01; genus CANKTH01. The sequence continues at coordinate 38,583 of CANKTH010000021.1, read as the reverse complement.
CCGCGAACTGGTGGTCCAGGGCTCCGCGTCCCCGGTTCAAGCAGGGAGACCCGCGGGGCGGATGCCGCAGATGTCCGCGCCGACCACCAGCGCTTCTGGTGCAGCCGCCGCGGTCGGTGCGGCCGCTGGGGCGATCCCCGCGTCGTCGATTTCGGCGCTGTCGAGCCCGCCGCCGCCCAGCGCCACCCCGTCGATCCCGGCGCTGAGCTCACCGTCCAGCTCGGGCCAGGGGCTGGGAGACCCAGCCAGCAAGCCAGTGAGCCCGGGCGCCTCCGGTGGCTCGGCCCCGCCGACCGCGCCCTTCCGTCCGCTCACCGGGCGTGACGCGCCGACGCCGCTGGCGTCGGTGCTCTCGGCGACGCGTGCCCCGACCGCGGCGGATGAAGCGCAGTCCGCCAAGCCCTCGCCGGCCGTGGCGTCATCCGCGGCACCGGCCGGAACCCCACCGTCGCCGGACGAAAAGCCGGCTCCAACACCGAGTCAGGTCGGCAGCCCGTCGAAGCCGAAGCCGGCGCCTGGCGCGGCCTCGAGCTCCGATACGCCGCCCCCGCCGCCCGCGTCGGCGACCCGGAGCGCCGAGGATGACGATCCTCCCACGCCGGTGATGGGCTACGCCTCTCCAGACCCCGATGGAGCGTCGAAGGCGAATTCGACGGTTCGTACGCCTTCGATGCCCCCGTCGTCCGGCTCGTCGTCCGCACCGGTGACCCCGCTGTCCGTCACTCCGTCGATGTCTCCCGGCGCTCTCGGCCGGTCGGCGCGAGCGGGAACGCCGGGCTGGCTGGTCGGCGCGGTCGTGATGTTGGGGATCGGCGAGGCGGTGATCCTCGTGTGGCTCCTGGGCCTGTCGTGGTGGATGTGGGGGCTCGCGCCAAGCGGAACTGCGGCTGCTTCGCCCGTCGCGGTGGCGCTTCCGTCTACCGAAACGGTCGTTTCGCCCGCTCCTCCGGCACCGGACACGCCGCCCGCCGAGGCGCCGGAGGCGGCCCTGGTCGCGGAGGCCGCCCCGAGCGCGGAGGCCGCCCCGCCGGTAGCTGACGCCGGCGTCGCGGTTGCGCCGGCCGAAGTCGCTGCTCCGGTCCCGACGACGGCTGTCCCCGCTGCGGCCTCGCCCCCTGCGGCGGCCCCGGCCCCCGCGGCAGCGGCGCCAACCGCCAGCACCTCGACGCCGGCCAAGACTGCTTCGTCCGCGGCGCCGAAGTCCGCGCCCGCCGCCAAGACGACGGGTTCCACGTCCTCTCAGGGCAAGGCCGCCCCGGCGCCGGCGTCGGGATCGGCGATGGTGCTGATCACCGGCGCCGAAGCTTACCTGGTCGGAACCGCGGGCAAGGTGCCCGTTGGTTCGGTGCCCGCTGGCAGCTACGAGCTTTTTGCGCGTACGAGCGGCGAGGGCGCCTTTGTCTCGGTGGGCCGCCTGACCCTCGCCGCTGGCGAACGTGCCGTATATAAGTGCGGTTTTGGGACTTGCCGCCGCATCTGACCCCTCGCGGGGCGAGCGGTTCGCGGTAGGTGAAGGGAAGGACCGGCGATGGATCGAGGTTTTGACGTTTTCCAGGCGCCTGGGGGGGGCTATGTCAAGGCGTGGACGCGTGGGGTCGCCTTCGAGCCTGAGGCGCGCCAGCAGGTCGAGCGGATCGCGAGCTTGCCCTTCGTCGTCCCCCACGTGGCGATCATGCCGGACGTCCACGCGGGCATCGGCGCGACGGTAGGCAGCGTCATCGCGACGGCCGGCGCGATCATCCCCGCTGCGGTCGGAGTGGATATCGGCTGCGGCATGGTGGCGGCGCGCACCAGTCTTTGGGCGCACGAGCTCCCGGATTCACTCCGTGGCCTGCGATCGGCGATTGAGGCCACGATCCCGCATGGTCGCTCCGATCACGGCGGCCGGAACGACGACGGTGCCTGGCGCGGCGGGCTGCCCGAGGACATCGCGGAGGCCTGGGCGGCGCTGGCCCCGGCGCACAGCCAGATCCTCGAGAAGCACCCAAAGGCGGCCCATCCGCGACCGGCCGGCCAGCTCGGTACGTTGGGCACGGGGAACCACTTCGTGGAGGTGTGCCTCGACACCGACGACGCCGTGTGGGTGATGTTGCATTCGGGGAGCCGCGGACAAGGTAATGTGATCGGGAACTATTTCATCGAGCGCGCCCGGGAGGAGATGCGGCGCTGGTTCATCCAGCTGCCTGATCGCGATCTTGCGTATCTGGCGGAAGGAACACCGCTATTTGACGAATACGTCGAGGCGGTGGGCTGGGCGCAGCAGTATGCGGCGGTGAACCGGTCGTTGATGCTGGCGCGCGCCGTGCGTGCGCTCGAAGCAGTGCTTGGACGCGAGGTGTCGACCACCTCCGATGCCGTCAACTGCCACCACAACTATGTGGCGCGAGAACGGCATTTTGGGCGGGACCTCATCGTGACGCGGAAGGGAGCGGTGCGCGCCGGTCAGGGTGAGCTGGGCATCATCCCGGGCTCGATGGGGGCGCGCTCCTACGTCGTTCGGGGCAAGGGCAATCCGGACAGTTTCTGTTCCTGTAGCCATGGCGCTGGCCGCGTCATGTCACGGACGGAGGCCCGACGGCGCTACACGCTCGCGGACCACGAGCGCGCTACCGCGGGTGTCGAATGCCGAAAAGATTCCGGCGTGATCGATGAGATCCCCATGGCGTACAAGGACATCGACGCCGTGATGGCGGCGCAGTCCGACCTGGTCGAGGTGGTGGCGACGCTCCGCCAGGTGGTGTGTGTCAAGGGCTGACGGTGCGGGGTAGGCATCCCGCCCCGGCGGCGCGCCGCCCCGGTCAGTCTGAGTCGCTATGGACCGCGGCCCAGCTCATCCCGTCGGGCCGCCAGACGACGAAGCCGAAGTCGGCGCCCAGCGCTTCGATGTGCGGTCCACGAGCGCGAAAGCCGAAAACCTGCAGTCCTTCGGCCGCGTCGGCGACGGTGTCCGGCGTCCAGTCCTGCGGACCGCCCGGGACGCCCGCCAGCTCCGCGAGTGACGACCACGCGCGGAGTCGGGCTCTCCCGGCGGCCGTGCCCGCGCCGTAGGCCCCTCCAGAGAGGCCCCGCCACAACCACCAGCGAAAGAGGGTCTCAGCCGAGATGGGCTCCGCAGTCAGCCCCGTGTCTACGCTCGAGGTCGGGAAGGGCCAGCGGGAGAGCTCGGGCTCGGCACGCTCCGTCAATGTCTCGATACACCAGGTCAAACCGTTGGGGTAGAGCGCGCTGTCCGCCATCGGGCCCACCGGTGGGGGCTCTTGGGGCCCCACGCGGTCAAAGTCGGCGTCATAGCTCCATTGTCGCAGCGCCTCAAGTGTTGGGGCTTCGCCGGGTGTCGTGATGCCCTCGGGCCAGGGCGGCAGCGGCCCGGGGTGGTGCCAGTTGCCCAGAGTGTCCTCTTTGAAATAAGCATGGATAGAGGAGAGGATCCCCCGCTCCCAACGATGCGCGCTGAGCGCCCAATCGGGGCCCGTCCACGCCGAGACCAGGATCGGCTCGGTGACCGCTCCATCCCGGAGCACCCGCTCCTCCACCGCTGCCGTGATGACCGCGCGCGCGACGCCGTTCGGGGCCTTTTGGAGGAGCGTGGCCAACGTGGCGCTGTCCCACGCGTGGGCGAGCAGCACGCCGTAGTCCAATACGCGGCTGACGTCGCGGTCGGGCCAGCCGCGCTCGAAAAGCGGCGGCGCGGCGACGTCCTCCAAGAAACGTCGTGCCCCCTCCACCCCCGCGTAGACCCGGCCGCGCCACGCCATGCTGGCGAGCGTTGTGTGTTCGGGGTTGTCGAGCGCCGTCGCGATGCGCTCGATCGCTGGGAGGTCTGCCCGCTGGATGAAGCCGCGGAGATCCTGATCGAGCTCCTGCCACGCGCCCGCCCTGCCCTGGCGTTGTGCCAAGGCGCGCTTCAGGAAGTGGTCAACCGGGTTCATCCGGACCCCCGGCCGGACGGGTAGGCTCGGCACCGAGCCCGAGCGCGGCTCGGAGCGCGTCCACCAGAGCGGCTTCTTCGTCCGCGAGCACCGTTCGGGGGTCGAGACAGACGCGACCATCGCTCACCCGGGAGATGACCGCTGGCTGCCCCTGTCGGAGGCGCTCGGCGAGCGCGTCCACCGAGCCGTACGCCGGCTTGATCCCGAGCACCCATCCGGCGAGCGGCTGATCGGGCACCGCGCCGCCACCCACCGGCGCGTCGCTCTTGAGCACCTTCAGCTCGGCCGCGACGCCCGGCTGCGCCGCAGCTTCGACGAGCGCCTTACGCCAGGCCTCGGCCCGCCTGCGGAGCTCCTCGGGCTTCATGGTGATCATGTTGACTACCGGCGGGTGGTCTCCGCGTAGGTAGCCGCGGAGCGTCGCCTCGAGCGCCGCGAGCACGAGGCGGTCGGGTCGAAGCGCTCGATAGAGGGCGTGTTTTCGCATCGAGCGTACCAGAGGCGCGCGGCCGGAGCAGAGCCCCGCCTGGGGCCCGCCCAGTAGCTTGTCTCCCGAAAAACATACAAGATCGGAGCCCTCTTTCAGGGCCTCCCCCACGGTCGGCTCGCCCAGCCCGGGCACCAACGCGCCGGAGCCCAGGTCCTCCAACAGCAGGACGCCACGCTCCCGAGCGAGGGCCGCGAGCTCCGAGCGACTCGGACACCCGGTGAAGCCCACGATCCGATAGTTGGAAGGATGGACCTTGAGGATGGCCGCGGTATCGGCGGTGATGGCGTTCGCATAGTCCGACAGCCGCGTGCGGTTGGTCGCGCCAACCTCGCGCAGACGGGCGCCCCCCGCCGCGACCACCTCGGGCACACGAAAGGAGCCACCAATCTCCACAAGCTCCCCACGCGACACCACGACCTCGCGGCCGGCAGCCAGCGCGGTGAGCATGAGGAGCACAGCCGCGGCGTTGTTGTTCACGACCACGCTGCTCTCGCCCGCGTCGAGGCGCGCCAGCAGCGCCTGTACCCCGGTCAGCCGCTCGCCCCGTCGGCCGCTCGAAAGATCAAGCTCGAGATTGGAGTATCCGGGACCCACGCGCCCGAGCGCCGCGACGGCCTCGGGGGAGAGGGGTGCGCGGCCGAGGTTGGTGTGGAGCACCACTCCCGTGGCGTTGATGACCCGTCGAAGATGAGGGGACAAAGCGAGATCTACGCGGAGGCGGAGGGCCTTCACCCAGTCTTCGGGGGGCTCGGCGCCCGCCCTCACCTCCGCGGCCAGCGCCCGGGCTTCGGTGAGCGTGAGCGCGCGGGGCAGGTCAGGCACGGCGCGAAGCAGCCGGTCGATCGCGGGGGGCGGCGACGCTGGCTTCATCTTCCGGCCACAGCGTCGTCGGCGCGGCCCCGGCGCGTCTCGGGCGCGAGCGTAGCGGTGCCCGCCCACAGCTCGCCCGCCAGGTACCGGGTACGTGGACCATCTCCCGCCTTTTTGGCGCGGAGATAGTCGTTGAGGACCTCGCCGGTCGGGCCGGAGTGCAGGTCGGGCTCCTGGAGGTTCATTCGGATCCGCACGACCCCGCGGCTACTGAGGTGGATCAACGTGGCCGTACCATCGGGAGCCACCGCCTCGACGAGGGCCACGTGGGACAGGGGATCATCCCGCCGCCCGTTCCCGTCGCGGTCATAGGTGTCGTCAAAAAAAACAAGGTCTCCTGGGCTCAACCTCCGGCGACGCCGCAACGCTCCCTCGCCCTGCGCGCGCTCGTACATCATCGCCGATGAGCCCGCGTAGTCGCCCCCCGAGGCCGCCATCACCGCCTCGACGAGGCCGGAGCAATCGTATCGAAATCGTTGCCCCTCCACCTCGAGGGTCCTTTTTCCCACGAAGCCCTGTGCCGCGGCGACGATGGCGTCAGCGCCGAACGCGGTCGCGGTGGCGCGCTGCTCGGTCACCGGGGCGGGCGGCGCCGTGGGGACTTCGCCAAGCCCGCCTAGCGGACCAGGCATCCTCAAGGCGGGGGAGCAGCCGAGGCTCAGCAGAAAGAGGAGCACCATCAACCTATCCTACCCGAAAGCATTGACACTGCAACAGCATACCTCGGAATCGGAACATTGACCGCATGCCGCGGCGGCGATCCGGGCACACGACGTCAGAAGGGGTGGAAAAAGTCGAAGAAGACTTGCGGCCCCCCCGACTCCAGCCCTGCGAGCGCGACGGGCGCCGCGATCGTCACCCCGGCGAGGGTCGGTCGAGCGCCCGCGAGGTCTACCATCGCCCACAGTCCTCCCGCCGCCCCGACCGCGAGATAAGGCTGCTGGTCGCGCCATAATACGCCGGCATCGACGCCGGGCACGATTTGGAGCGCCGAGAGCCAGCCTACGCCCACCGGCACCGACAGCCCAAAGATCGGCGTTGCCCGATCCTCCAGGCTCAGGAGCACCAGCTGCTGACCCAACACCACGTCCGCGGGCAGGCCCCGTACTCCGCTCGCGCCGCCGAGCGTCAAGAGCCGGTGCTCCACCTCTCCGGAGGCCACCGCGAGCCGCCCTCGAGTCGCGAGCATATGCCTGGGGTGTAGCGGAAAATAGTGCACTCCACCTACGCTCGCCGACGCCCAGCGGTCGGGAGCTGCCCCGGCGTCTCTGTCCAGGGTGGCGCCGGGGATGAAACCCGCTCCGACCCCCGCGGAGATCCGGCTGCCGCGGCTGAAATCGACGTCGGAGACGCGCGTGTCCCAAGCCCAGGTCACTGAGCTGCCGAGCGCCAGGGCTCCGCTGTCCGTCGGACGGAAGCCGGGGTCCAGGAGCGCCAGCCCCAGGCCCAGCCCTACGCGATGGGCGCGTCGGCGCCGATCCAGGAGTGGCCCGAATGAGCGACTGTAACCAGGGTAAAGCCCGACCAGATCCTCCTGGTCGTGCACGAGGCCCGCGTACCAGACGTTGCGCGTGTCTCCCTGTTTCCGCCAGATGAGTTGACCGAAACCCTCGAACTCCAGGGTGGCCGGCTGGAGGTGTTGGACGCCGCCGGTGACCACCGTGCTCCAGCGTGGCGGCCAGCTGTCGTTCGCGCGGGAGGCCTGGTTCACACTCCCGGCCGCATCGGCGCGCACGCGGCGCGGCGCGGCGAGCTCCTGCGGGTCCAAGGGGCGTCGGAGCTGGTCTGGGCCAGGGCCCGCCAGCCAGGGCTCGGTCACCCCACCGTCGAGCTCCAGCCCGACCACCTCCGCCGGCGCGTCGGGGGCGGCGCTTCGGGTAGCCACCAGCACGCCGTCCTCGAGGACGACATCGACGTCCTGATCGGCGTCGTAGGTCGTGGACCACCCCGCGATCAGGGAAGGGGGCACTCCGAGGTTGAGGGCGGCCGCAGCGGGCTCCTCGCCGGCGAGCAGCGCTTCGGCGAGCAGGAGCACCGTGTCGGGGCCGAGCAGGGTGCTGAGCTGAAGGGCCGCAGCGCGCGGCCCGATGACCACCGGCGCGATCGCGCTGACGCCGCCCGTCGGCAGGTGCGGCGCGTCAAAAGTCTCGTCGAAGAAGGGTAAGGTGCCGTCGTTGAGCACGGCGTCGATGATTGGATTCCAGCGGAACCAGCTGAGCTCCCGGCTCGCGGAGGCAGCCGGCAGGCCCTCCGTCAGCGCTGCGGCGACAAAGGCCCGCCACCAGGGCTCTCCCAGCGCGGTGGGCGCCTCATCTCCAGGGAGTGGGAGGCCTGCGTCGATGACGCGGCGGCGCACGGCCGCCAGGTGATAACGCTGGACCCCGGGTGACAATCGAAAGGTCCGTTCGCTCAGGAACACCATGCCGGGCGCGGACACGGCCAGACGCTCCAGGTCGCGTCCCACCACGAGCGTCACCGGTGGTCGCTCGTCGAGTGGCCATCCGCGGTCCAGCTCGGTCAGCCAGCGGACGATCCGCGCCTCTCGTCGCCGGCTGATCAAGGTCCAACCGCCGATCGTCTGCACCTGGGCCTCAGGCAGCGCGGCGAGGCTGACTCGATCGGCGCGCCCCGAAAAGCGCGCCTGGTTCACACTACTCTGGCCGTTGACCACGACGACGCCGCCGTCCGGCACGCTCACGTCGACCTCCCAACGGAGCACCGGGAGCTGCCCGTTGACCCGCACCGTCGGGTACCAGCCGCCGTTCGCGCGCAGGCCCTCTCGCGGGAGCTGCCCGAGATCGCCGTAACGACGGGGCAAAACCGTCCAGAAGCGCCAGCGTCCCGGGCCCTCTGGCTGCCAGGTCAGGACCCCTTGATCGGGGCGCCCCGGAAAACGCCGCAACAAGGTACGATCATCGCTGGTCTCCGGGAGGAGGGCCAGCGGGTTGATCAGCTCGAAACTGCGGGTCTGAGGGGGCTGGCCGACGCGGTCGCGGAGCGTGAGCGTGCCGGCCACGCCACGGAAGTCCGCCGTGATCCGCGCGGACACGTCCACCGCGACAGGCTGCGCGGTGGCGTAGAAGCAGAGCGCGATCAGCGCGGCGAGCAGAGGAGCTGCCTGAACGAGGCCTCGGTCGACGAGTTCGTGCTCAACGAGGCGTCAATGCGCGGAACCGAAGGTGCTCGGCTCAGTAATTGAATCCAAGCCCAATGTTGACGGTGGGCGAGGTCTCCAACGCGTAGCCGCCCGTCAGGGTGAAGGAGAAGACCTCACCCGAGAGACGGAAGCCCCCGCCGAACTGAAAGGGCACATAGGACTTGTCAAATCGGGGGTCGCTCGCGCCAAAGCCGGTGAGCTCGGACACGCTGCCGTCGAGCCCCGGGTCGGCCAGGTTGCTGCGCGCCGCGGCGTGAATCCGGTAGAGCCCGAGAGAGGCGAACGGGGTGAAGTGAGACTCATTGACCCCGACCATTCGACCAAAAGGCAGGTCGTACCCGATGGTTCCCGAGAAGTCGAGTACGCCGATCTCCACCTCGTCGTTGCCGATGTAGCCAGTGTAGCCCACCTGCATCGCGAGATCGGGGGAATTGCGGTGCCCTTCGAGGAAGGCAATCTTGCCGTAACCCCCGAGATAACCGGTCTGTGTCATCGCCACCCAGCCGAACTGGCCGCCGATCTCCGTCGACCCGGGCAGGCCCTTACGCAGCATCATGCCGGGCGTGACCACAACCGGGATGGGGTTCTCGTCTTCGGTAGCCAGGCACCATGGGCCTGGTTCGGGGTCGGCCGGATCGCAGCCATAACCCTTGTAGATGATGGTGGCCGAGCTGTGGAAGCCCACGTAGAAGCCGTTGATCCCGGGGGTGTTTCCCGGTGTGACCGGCTTGTTGGCGATGCCCACCGCAAGGTCGCGCGTGACCGTGCGCCAAGCCGCCTCGACCAGCGCGCTAGAAACAACCGGTTGGCCTGCGTAATCTTCCATCGCGGTGATGGAGACCCGCTCAGGGAAGGCGGCGAGCGAAAGGGTGGAGGCGAGCAGCAGCATCACCGCGGAGCGTAGCCTATCTCGGCGTTGAGGTCACCATGTCGCGCGCGATCCTTGTCGCCATCGCCATCACGGTGAGGCTGGGGTTGACCCCGAGCGAGGTCGGGAAGATGGACGCATCCGCGAAATAGAGGCCTTTCAGCTTATGACTCTGGCCGTCGGGCCCGAGCACGCTCGTCTCGGGGTTGCGGCCCATCCGGCAGCTCGACATCGGGTGGGAGGCGTAGAGCGTAAAGTCGGCCATGGTCTTGTCCGCGAGCTGCGCCGCCAGGGCGTCCGCGGTGGAACACCGTTCGACTCCTCGAACCGGCGCGGTCAGCGTCTCAGCGCCACCGGCGAGCAGCACCTGTGCGACGCGGTACATCCCTGCTTTGATCCGGCTGACATCGTCAGGGTCGAAGCGGTAGCTCAGGTCCGCGCGGCCGTCCGACCAGGCCCCGACACGGCCGGTCCCCTTGTCGGAGATCATGACGACGGCGCCACAGAGGCGTGAGAGCTCCTCGATTCCCGGCTCTGCGCTGCGGCCGTAGCGTCCCGACACCAGCAGACACGTCTCGGGCGTCGCTGAGAAACTGTGGGGCAGTACCCCGGGCAGCTCGGGATGCGTGAACCACGCCGCCTGTGTCGCGCCGCGCCAGAGATTTACGGGGAAGGGGCACCATCCGAGCACGGCGCTGCCGGGATGCACGTGCAGGCCCTCGCCCACCGGACCGAGACGACCGGCCAGCCCCGCGTGGTGCAAGAGCCGTGGGGTGCCGATCGCCCCGGCCGTGAGCACTACGCGCTCCGCGTGTACGGTGACCCGGCCGCCCCAGCGCCGGCTGTCGGGGTCCATCATCCTCCCGGTGACGCCCACCACGCGCTCCCGGTCGTCCAAAAGCAGGCCCTCGACCCGGGTATCGGCCAGGATTCGAGTGCCGAAACTGGCGGCCTCCGCGAGGAGATTTAGATTGACGCTGGATTTTCCGCCGCTCGGACAGCCGAGGTAACACACCCCGCAGCCGGTGCAGCCAGGGGTGTATCGATCGAGGTAGCCCCCGGGGAATCCACACGCCTTGGCCCCTCGCACCAACAGATCGTTGTTGACCCCGGGGTAGCTCGGGGGCCCGATACCGAGGAGCTCCCACAGCTCGTCGTAGATCGGCTTCAGCGAGGCGGCCGAGTGGCGATCGTCGCCGAGAAGCTGGGTCCAACCGTCGAGAACGTCGTCGGGAGCCCGCCACGCGATCGCGGAGTTGATCAGGGAGCCGCCGCCGAGGCCGCGGCCGGCGGCGATCGGGAGAGGCCCGGTCCCCAGCGCCACCATCGCGCCGCCCTCTTGCATATGGTGACGCATCGTCCCGCCCTGACTGCGGCCAAAACGGGAGCGTGGTGGCCCCTCTTCGAGCAGCAGCACCCGAGCGCCTGCGAGGGACAGGATCCGTGCGACCGCGGATCCGCCTGGACCGCCCCCCACGATCACGACGTCAACGGTCTCCTCCCGGTCGGCCTCTGACCAGCCCTCCGCTTCGGGCGGTGGCAGACGCAGCGGGCCATCACCCGGTTGCCAGGGACTACCGGCCATATCCGCACCAGAAGTAGGGGTCGAGCGAGGGCGCGACGGCCGGGTGAGAGGTCCACGCCATCCCGCAGAACAGCACGAGGGACACCGCAGCGCCACGCAGCTCGGCGGAGGGGGAGCCCAACCAGTCCTCGACGAACTTCGTTCCTTCTTCGGGGTGAAGGGCCGAGAAGGCCCGCCCGGTGGTGGCGCGCGGGAGTTGCTCGAACGCGTGCATCGACAACCGAAGAAGATGGCCTTGCACCTCGGTGAATCCGGCCATGAGCTCGTCGATGTAGGCGGGCACCCCTACCGCGCCGCCGCCGGGGAGCGTGCCCCCAGGCCAGGCCGCCGCAGCGAGCGCGTCGAGAAAGCGAACTTCCGCCTCTGAAAGGTACCGGAGCCCGGCGCTGGGCGGCTCAGTCCACCAGGACCAGGCGGTGAGCCCCGCCGCCGCGGGGAGCGCGGTGACCGCGGCGCCACCTACGAGGAGGCGACGGCGCGTGAAAAGGGTGGGCACGATGGGCATCGGGTGGGGAGGCCAGGATAGCAGGAGCTGTGGAGCGGACCCTCAACTATCGTGACCATCGGCGTGAGCTGGGCGACAATCGTTATGTCTACCCGGTGGTCTCGCGGCGGGCCGCGGGGCTGTCGATCGGCGTAAACCTCAACCCGGACAAGGTGTGCAACTTTGACTGCCCCTATTGTCAGGTGGACCGACGGGTCCCGGGCGACGAGGCGCGGATTGACCTCGACCGGCTGAAGTCAGAGCTCGACGACGTGCTCGACCGGGTGACTCAAGGAGACTTATGGTCCAAGGCTCCGTTTTCTACGGTGGCCCCGGAGCTCCGGCGGGTGGCCGACATCGCGCTCGCCGGCGACGGTGAGCCCACCTCTCCCCCCGAATTCCCGGCCGCCGCCGAGCTGCTTCGGCGTTGCCGCGACGGAGCGGGATTGACGGTGCCGATCCGCCTCTTGACCAACAGCACGCTACTGCACCGGGCGCGGGTCAAGCTCGGGCTCCCATTTGTGGATGAGCTCTGGTGTAAGCTCGACGCCGGGACGGAGTCGTGGTTTTCCAAGGTAGATGGTACGAGCTTCCCGTTCGAGCGTGTGCTTGCCAACCTGCGCGAGACCGTCGCGCGCCGCCCGATCGTGGTGCAGAGCATGTTCTGCGCGCTCGGGGACGAGGCGCCGGATGACGCCGAGATCGCGGCTTGGGCGGGGCGGCTGGCGGAGCTCGCGACGATCGGTACGGTCCAGGAGGTGCAGGTCTACACCGTCGCACGCCCACCGGCGGACTCCTCGGTGCGCGCGCTGCCTCGCGCTCGGCTCGACGCGATCGCCGCTGTCGCGTCTGCCCGCGGCCTCAAGGTCGAGGTGTGGGGCGGGGTCTGAGCCCCGCCGAGGGTGCTTCCTACTTCCCGACGAAGTAGGCGGCGATCTTGGGATGCTGCGCCACGGCCTCGTAGACGCCGTGGACCTTTGGCCAACGGTCGAAGAAGTCGGCGGCGATGTGGTCGTATGCCCCCGCACGGAAGGACCGCACCATCACGAAGATCTTGAGATCGACCACCTGGATCCCCGCGCCCTCCACGAAAGGGCCCACGATCCGGTCCGAGGCCGTACGCGCCCAGCGGCTGAGCGCGCCCTCCGCGAAAGCTTGTCGTGCGCTACGCTTTTCGTCGTCGGACATCCGCCGGACGTCGCCGACACCGGCACGCAGAGCTTCCAGCGAGGCCATCAGCGCTTCGTGCTCCGCGGCGACCCATGGGTCTTGCGGGAGCAAGCCGTGTTTTCGACCAATGTAGCTCAGGATGGTATTACACTGGGCGAGCTGCCGGCCGTCCTCCTGGAGGATCGGCAGACCGCCAAACGGCGTGTTCGGCTTGAGGGCGAGCCATTGTTCGCGGCTGATCCGGATGTCTTCAAAATCGACACCCGCGAGCGTGAGGGCCAGCCGGCACTCGAGCCCGCGGGAGCCGTGAAAGTCGAAATAGGTGAGAGAGGTGGCCATCGGGTCTCCGTCGGCGCGGACTATCTCACGCGGGCGACCGCGCTCACTCGTCGAAGGTGAAGGAGCTCACGTTGGTGACGATCCGGTAGAAATAGCCTTCTCCGCCGCTCACGACCGCGTCGGGCACGGGCGACACGCGCACGTACCAGGTGCCAGTGTCGTAGGGCCCGAGGTTGTAGGCGTACTCGTCGTCGCCCACCGGGGAGTCCACCGTGTCCATCACGGCGCCGGTGCTGTCCAGGAGCTCGATGCGGGCCTGCAGGAGCCCGCCATACTGTTGGGCGAGCAGCGCGATGGTGATGTAGCGACCAGAGCTGTCTACTTCAAAGGCCCAGAGATCCACGTCGGTCGCTGTGTCGATGTAGCCGAGGCCGCCGCCCTGATTCCACACCCCGGAGTCCGGCTCCTGGTCCTCCAGGTCGATCACCGTGGCCTGGTCGGTGCTGTCGTTAGGCTCGAGTTCACGCGGATCAATCTCACCATCCCCGCTGACCTGAGTAAAACAGATACCCCAGTAGTCGTCGCCGCCGCCCCCTCGTAGGTCGGTGACACTCACGACATAACGATCCCCCAGCGTACCAGGCACGATCGCCACGTCGTCTACCGTCGGACTCCGTTTCTGCACCACGAGCTCGCCTTCTTCGTTGTACACCTCCACGAGGGGGTCCAACTCGGAACTGTCGACACGGTCGGCGAGGTAGACGTAGAGCCATGTGTCGTCATAAGGCAGCTCATAAAGGACATAATCCGTGTCACCGGCCTCTTCGAGGATCACCGGAAAGGTGTAGAAGTAGCCCTCACCGCGGATCTCCTGCTCCGAGCCTACACTTGCGAGACTGTCCGACTCGCTCACACCATCGCTGATCACCGAGACCTGAAGGGTGTAAGCGGAGTTCTCTCCGCCGACGGTGAATGTCTCCCCGGTAAAGGTGGTGACGTCCTCGACCTTGATGAGGTACGTGCCCGCGACTGGGAGCCAAGCGTAGACAAGGGAATCGTAGGTTCCGACGCTCCCGCCAGCGTATTCGTCTTCCCATGCGATCCGGTGCCCGGCGTCGTCGTAGACCGAGACGACGGAGTCGAGGTCGCCTTCTTCGTCGTTGGGGATGAGGCCGACCTGGATGAACTCACCTCCTTCGGAGCGGATCGCGTACCAGTCGATGTCCCCCTCGGGGTTGATCTCGCCGGGCTGATCGCTCTCGAAAAACATTTCGGTCGCGGTGCCAGGATCGTTGTTTCGATCCCCAGCTTCACACGCCGCGTCTTCACAGATCTCGTTACTGTCGCAGTCGCCGTCGCCAGAGCACGCCGTGGTCACTGTGGGGTTGGTGGTTCCACCCGGTGGAACGCTATCTTTCGCCGCGTCTCCCCCACAGGCCCCCAGTCCTAGAATCACCCAGATCCGCATCGCCACTCCCTCCGCGAGCGTAGCATGCCAGCCGCGTAGCGCTCACGCCTCGATTCGTTTAATCTCCGGCGCCCCGCACCGCGCTGGACGTGGGGTACCAGGAGTCCCATGCGGGCATTGACGGGTATCAAGCCGACCGCTCAACCTCACCTCGGGAATCTCGTCGGCGCGATCGGACCGGGGATCTCGCTAAGCCGGGAACACGATTGTATCTACTTTATCGCTGACTATCACGCGCTCACCACCCTGCATGACCGGGCGGCGATGCGCACCTATGTCTACGAGGGCGCTGCGACCTGGCTCGCCTTGGGCCTGGACCCCCAACGCTCCGTCTTGTTTCAGCAGTCCGACGCTCCCGAGGTCACCGAGCTCTCCTGGTTGCTCTCGTGCATTTGCGGGCTTGGCCTCCTCGATCGTGGGCACGCCGTCAAGGCGGCGCGGGACGGGGGCCACGACATCAACGCCGGCGTGTTCAATTATCCGGTGTTGATGGCGGCAGATATCCTCGCCTACGACACCAACGTGGTGCCCGTCGGCCAGGACCAGAAGCAGCACGTCGAGATGACGCGGGACATGGCCGTCGCCTTCAACCACCGTTTTGGGGAGGTGCTCGTCGTGCCTGAGGTGCTGCTCCAAAAGGAGGGGGCGGTGGTGTCCGGGCTGGACGGCCGCAAGATGTCCAAGAGCTACAACAACACGGTTCCGTTGTTCGCCACCTCCAAGCAGCTGCGAAAGCTGATCATGAGCATCACGACTGACTCGCGCGGGATGGAGGAGCCGAAAGACCCCGAAACATGCAACATCTTCGCGATCTTCAGGCTATTTGCCTCGGAAGCGGAACAGGCTGACCTTGCCGCGCGTTACCGGGCGGGAGGCCTGGGTTATGGTCACGCCAAACAGGAGCTTTTTGAGGTGCTCGACCGACGGTTCGCGGAGCCGCGTGAGCACTTCGCGGAGTGGATGGCCAACCCCGCGCGGTTGGACGCGGTGCTGGCCGATGGCGCGGAGCGCGCCCGGGTCATCTCGCGGGCGACGCTCGAGCGTGCGCGTGAGGCCGTGGGCTTCCAGCGGGTCCAGCGCCGGCGCGAAACAGTCCCTTGACAACTCTTGATGATCGTTCGGAATGCGCGTTCGATTCGGGCTGGAGTCGCAAGGCGAGGGTCTCGCTGTTGACACCTTCTTGACAAGTGGCGGCCATAGGTGGTCTATACAGACAAAACGGCGGTGAAGCGGGGCTGCCTGATCGTGAACACCGGCTTTTCTTTTGTCACCTGCGGTTGTTCAGGTTGACGTGCGAGCGCACGGGGCCCACTCTATCGCGCTCCCTCCTCCCGCCTTGTGGCTTGTTTGTAGGAGTATTTCATGACGCTGCGTCTCCGTAGTATCAGCTCTTCCGATGGCGCCCGACGCCGCTCCGAGCGGCTCACCGCTGAGGAGGAGAAGTCGATCGCGCGGGAGATCCGTAAGGCTGAGCAGGCGGCGCGCGAGGCCGTCGCCGGGATCGATGCCGCCGAGAATATCCTTCGCCGCCGGCCGGATCGCGCCGAGCGTACGCGCGCTGGCGCGGTGGATCGGCTGGAGGAGGCGGTCCGATCGGTCATGCGCGCAGCCCGTAAGGAGGACGGCTTGAAGCTCCACGCCCGCAAGGCGATGGGGGCGTGGCAGCAGGCTGAGGAGCTCCGCTGGCGTCTCGCGATGAGCGGTCGCCGGATCGCCCACGGTGAGGCTCGGAAGCTGGCTGGCCCGTTCATGGACGAAGAGGATCTGGTGCAGGAGGGCTACATCGGCCTGCTCCGCGCCGCCAAACGTTTCGATCCCGACCGCGGCATTCGCTTTTCGACCTACGCGCGGTGGTGGGTGCGTGCGCAGATGACCCGGGCGATCGACCACACGGGCCGGCCCGTACGGCTGCCGGGCTGCGCCGTGGAGCAGACGCGCAACCTGCGTAAGGCGATGAAACGTTTCGAAGCCGCGGGTATCGAGTACAACGTGGCCGATCTCGCCGACGAGGTGGGCATCGACAAGGAGCGCGCGGAGCTCTTGCTCTCCCAGGGCAACACCATCTCGCTCGAGCAGCCGGTTGACGACGGCCCGCGTCCTCGCCCGCTGGAGCGTTTCTTGTCCGACGAAGACGCCGCGTCGCCCGACGACGAGAGCATCCAGATCCAGGAGCTCACCCGGATGAACAAGGCCTTCCACGCCGTGTTGTCCGAGCGGCAGCGCTTCGTGCTCACCCGGCGTTACGGGCTTGAGGACGGCGAATTCCGCACCTTGTCCGAGGTGGGCAAGGAGATGGGGCTCTCGCGTGAGCGCGTGCGCCAGATCGAGCGGGAGGCCCTGCTCCGTCTTCGGGATCAGAGCGGCATCCGCGATCTGCGCGGACTGGCGCTGCCGGAGCCGGGCGAAGCCTGAGCCTGTCGCTTCGTAACGGCCGATCTCGCCGGGGAACGCCCCGGCGAGGTTGTTTCTGGGAGCCTCAAGTTGGGCTTACTGGGCAAAGTGGCTCACCGCGGAGGTCGTGCCCTCCCACCGCAACGCCGCGGTCGCAGCATCGCTCTGCGGCATGAGCCTTGTACAAGGGGGGGAACGTTGCGTTCCCCCGGCCCTTCGGGCATCCCCTTCCCATCGGCACCGACGCGCGGATGACGCCGCGCGTCAGCTTGACGGAAAGGGGCGGGACTTCGGAAACGCGCTCCTACCGGTAGACCGCGCAGCTCGTGTCGGGGGCACCGTAGGGGTTGATCAGCTCCGCCTTGGTGGTGAGCCAGGCGCCGTCAAGTCCGGCGCAATACACCTCGGCGATACGGTACTCGGTCCCGCCGGGTGAGAGGCGCACGAGGGCGAGCACGGCCGCGGTGAGCTTCTTGAACTCGGCGCGGCGGGCGGTGAGGTCCTTGTTTGCGTGCATCGTGCGCCCGATCTGCTCGATCGCGAGAAGCTGCGTGACCTGGGCGGGGCCGAGCTCCTTCCGGGCAGCCTGGGAGACGCCGTCGATCGCGGTGATGTTGCCGTCGATCTTGTTGTTGAGGCCGGCGAGCCCCTCGGCGATATCGAGGTACTCCTCCACGATCTGGTTGGTGCGCTTGTCGCCGCAGCACGGGAAGGCCTTGGTGGCGTACGAGGCGACCGGCGCCGGCGGCTGTGGCGGCGGGGCGGTGGTGGTCGCCGCGGGGGGCGGAGCCGGGGGCGTTTCGGAGCCGCCGCAGGCGACGCCGATGAACAACATGCCGAGAAGAACAGAGAAGATACGCATTGGGAGACCTCGAGGGGTAGTCGGGAGGCGCGGACCTCGCGGATTGCAGGGGGCCGACCGCGGGCGCCCATCCAACGTAGCCGACGCCGTGAAGGCGCGCCCGCACGCCGAGGCGGGGCAACGGCGCCGGAACATGCTTTTCACTGGCTTCATTCACCTGAGCGGGCTATCCGCGGGCCCTATGGTTCGCCCCGGCCGCTCCCGCCCCCTTGCTGGACCCACCACGGTCCCCCTGTTCCGGCGTGAGCTGGTGATCTGCTCCCTGTCATCCGGCTCCTCGGGGAACTGCACCTACATCGGGGATGGCCACCGAGGTGTCCTGGTGGACGCCGGCATCTCGCCCCGACAGGTCGAGATCAGGATGGAGGATCAAGGCCTGAAAAATGCGCCGATCAACGCTGTGCTCATCACCCACGAGCACCAGGACCACGTTGGCGGCGCAGCGGTGCTCGCGCGCCAGCTCGCAAAGAAGCGTAAGCCGGTGCCCTTCTGGATGACCCGAGGCACCTGGGAGGGATGCAAACCCGCGTGTCGGCCTGATGGCGCCGAGTTCATCGAGGCGGGGGACGCGTTCTTTTGCGCCGACATCGGGCTCGACGCGATCCCGGTGCCGCACGACACCGTCGATCCGATCGCCTGGCGGGTGCGCCTGGGCGGGGCGTGCGCGGCCGTTATCACGGATCTCGGACGGCCCACCAAGCTTATCGCGCGTTCCATGCAGGACTGCGACGCGCTGGTGCTGGAATTCAACCATGACGAGCAGATGCTGCTCGACGGTCCTTATCCGCTCCATCTCAAGCAGCGAATTCGTGGCAATCATGGTCATCTTTCCAATAGTCAGGCCGCGGAGATCCTCGCGGACGGCGCGGGCCCGAAGCTTCAGCACGTCTTGCTCGCCCACCTCTCCGAAGAGAACAATCGGCCGGAGATCGCTCGTGAATTGGCGACGAGCGTGCTTGCCCGTGGGGGCTGGCCCGCGACTGTGCACCTGACCCGGCAGCGCGCGGCCGTCCCGGCGGTTCGTATGGACGTCAACCCTTTCGGATAGCCCAACTGTGGCGCTCCGAGCTTCGACACGGGGCTGGCTCTTCCGAGGAGACCAAGATGATTGAACGTTATTCTCGACCAGATATGGTCGCGGTCTGGGATCCGGATCGTCGCCTCCAGGTGCAGCTCGAGATCGAGCTCCTCGCGTGTGAAGCGATGGAGCGCCGCGGGGAGGTGCCTGCGGGTACGGCCGCGGTCTGTCGCGAGCGCGCCCGTTTCGATCGCGGCAGAATTGACGAGCTCGAACGTACGCTCAAGCACGACGTCATCGCCTTTCTCACCAACGTCAACGAGGCCATCGGCGAGCCGGGTCGTCACCTGCACAAAGGAATGACCTCGTCGGACGTGCTCGACACCGCGCTCGCGGTGCAGCTCCGCGACGCCGGGGCGCTGATCCTCGCCGAGCTCGACGCCGTGCTCGCCGTGCTCCAACGCCGGGCCTGGGAGCACGTCCACACCGTGTGTATCGGCCGCTCTCACGGCATTCACGCGGAGCCCACGACCTTTGGGTGGAAGCTCGCGATCTTCTGGGACGAGCTCCGGCGGGGACGGCGTCGGCTGGTCCTGGCGATCGAGGACATCGCTTGCGGAAAGATCAGCGGGGCAACGGGCACCTTCGCCCACGTGCATCCCGACGTCGAGGCCTATGTCTGCGAGCGGCTGGGACTGGTCCCGGCTCCGGCGAGCAACCAGATCGTGCAGCGTGACCGGCACGCCGCGTTCTTCACGACGTTGGCCCTGATAGGGTCGAGCATCGAGAAAATCGCGGTAGAAATAAGGCATCTCCAGAGGACCGAGGTGCGGGAGGTCGAAGAGCCCTTCACCCGTGGGCAGAAGGGCAGCTCGGCGATGCCGCACAAGCGGAACCCGATCCTCTCGGAGAACCTCTGCGGCCTCGCCCGCCTCGTCCGGGGCTACGCCGGCGCCGCGATGGAGGATGTGGCCCTGTGGCACGAACGAGACATCTCTCACTCGTCCGTCGAGCGGATGATCGGTCCAGACGCGACGATCACCCTACACTTCATGCTTTACCGCCTGCGAGGGCTGTTGGACGGCCTCGTGGTCCACGCCGACCGCATGATGGCCAACCTCGACCGTAGCGGGGGCCTTTTTTACAGTCAGCGGGTGATGCTCGCGCTCGTCGAGGCCGGCGCCACGCGGGAGGAGGCCTATGCCGCCGTTCAGCGCAACGCGATGGTGGCGTTTACCGAGGAACGCGCTTTGCTTCCATTGCTTCTGGCTGACGCGGAGGTTGGCGGTCGGCTGGGCCCTGAGCAGCTCGGCGCCTGCTGCGATCCGCGCTGGTACGTACGCCACGCGGCGGAGGTGCTTCGCCGGGTCTTTTCGCCTCACGACCAAGGCGCTTGATTTCCTCGGAAATCGACGCCATGCTGATGGTATGAGCGGGTCTCGCGGTCTTCGTTCCCCTCTCGCCGCCCTTTTCGGCCTGGTGTGGACGGTAGGCTGCGCCCATCGGGTTGCCTGGCAGATCCAGCCCGCGCCGGGCCTCGCGTTGCCCTCGTTGAAGCTGGCGGTGATCGCGGAGGATCGTGGCTGCAAGGAGGTCGCGGACGCCCTCGTGGCAACGCTCCGTGCCCGGCCTGGGGTGGACGTGGACCCCGCGGCGCCGGTGCAGCTCCGTGTTGGGGGCTGCGACTATGAGGTGCTTTCAACCCTCGACATGGCCATCACCGAGATGGCGACCACCGCCTCCGGTATGAGTCAGGCGCTTGAACATCGGCGTTACCTCATCGACGGCTGGGCCACGGCGTCCATGACCATCGTGAGCGCGGATCTGCCCCCCCACAAGGTCGAGGTCGGTGCGGAGCGGCACGACCTCACCCCATGGTCGCTGGACGCCAAGCTGCCGGTCTCTGGCCGCCTGGACGGCCCGCTGTCCCGGGACCTCGCGTGGGGGTTGGCCGACACGATCGCGCCTTTGCCCGAGACCTTACGGCGCCGCCTCTACGCCGATCCCGAGCCCGGCACGGCCCGCGCACTCCACAACCGGGCGGTAGAGGCCGAGCGCGAAGGTAAGCTGGATCTTGCTCTTCAACTCGCTCGGGAGGCCTACGCGGCCGATCCATCGGCGGCGGCGCTCTCGCTCATCGAGGAGCTCCAGGCCCACGCCTCGCGGGTGGGCTACGCGCTGGCAGACTGAGTCATCGGCGCTGCGCGTCGCCGCCGTCTGGCATAATCACCGTTTTGTCCAGCCTACTTCAACGCGCCCCACAGCGTCTCCAGCCGGGGGTCCATCCGAGACTGGACCACGAGCTCGCTGACACACACCGGCGCACCGCGGGCGACGCCCGGCTCGCTCTCGTCGATCCTCAAGGTGTAACGACCCATCTCGAGCGGCACCTGTAGGCGGGCCGGCTCCTCCGGGGTCGTCCACACCAGGTCGCCGGTTCGGGTGCCATCCGCCGCCCAGACGCTTGCCTTCAATGGGCGCCCGACCGCCGCGAAGGCTCCGACGGGATCATGGATGAGACAACGGTCTTGCCCAGGCAGGGGCAAGGCGTCGGGCACACAGTCGCCGACGAGCCACCCGCTCCGATCCCCACCGTAGATCAGGAGCCCGTTCGCCGGAGTCACCACATCGAAGCTCAAGCTTGGCGTAGCGTCGGTGCTACACCAGGCGGTGGCCAGACCACCGTCGACCGCGGCGGGTACGCCGCCGGACGCGGGGATTGGGCGCGAGCCGGATACCAGGAAGTGGTCCCGACCCGTGGAGCCGCTTGGTGCGCTCAGGATCATCCCCGGAAAAGCCGGGCTTCGGAAGGCCGAGTAGGGGTCGAACGGCCGCGTGGGGGCCCCCGGCTCCGGGGTGCGTAGCGGTGGTGGCCCCAGCGGCCAGCGGGTGGTCCCACGGAGCACGAAGCTCGCGTCGGCGTCAGGCTCCCAGTCGAAGTATGGGAAAAAAACCACGTCTCCCGAGCGATAGGCCAGCCCCGGCGCGCCTGGGAGCTCGGGTTCGAGGCCGCTCCTCAACAGCTCTCGGTCGAGCGCGATCCAGCTTGAGGTCGGCGTCCCGCTCCACCGGCGCCAGCCCCCCAGGGCCTGCCGGAGGGGCAAGGGACCGAGCTCGGCGTCGGGCTGCGCCAGATCGATCACGCCGGCCACCGTGGTCACCAGGACGCTTTGACCGGCCGGCAGATCCACCTCGAAAGCGAGCTCCCCCGAGATGTGGAGCGCGCCGTCATCACCGGGGCGCAGCACGACCTTCACCCCGCGGGGCGGCACCCGGGTCTCGCCCAGCATCAACCGTACCTGACTCACGCCGAGGGGTGGCAGACCCGCCTCCGGCAGCTCCAGCCGAAGCTCGCCCTCGCACCGTGGTTGGCAACGTTGGCGGAAGGCCTCCAGCTCGGCGCTGGGGTTGGGGAGCGCGCCGCGGAGGCCGTCCAGGACAGCGGTCGGGACACGCGCTTCGCGTGAAAAGGGGAGCAGAAGGTCGAGCTTCTGACCCGCCGCCGCGTCGACTTGGAACACGCCCTGCCAGTTGATCCGGTCGGGCCCCTGCCGACGCACCGCCAGCAGCGAGTCGGTGAGGACAATCCCGGTCGGCGCGACCGGCGGATGAAGCACTCCGGGCGAGAGGGCCCCGGCGGAGCACAGGTTGACCAGGGCCATCCACATCGGCGGCCGACCTATCAACAATTCCGCGCCAGGCGAGCCTCCGGTGACTAAGACGGCGCGAGGAGGCGGTGATGAGCTTTTTTGGCCGAGCGTTCAACCTGGCACGCGGGGCGGTCAAAGTCGGCATCTCCGGCGACGATGCCCGTACCAACGCCGCGGTGGAGGCCGAGCTTCGGCGCGAGGCGGAGGCAGACGCGCCCAGGACCAGCGCCAAGGTTCGATCCGAGCGTCCGCCCGCCGCAAAGATGCCGCAGGACTCCGCTCCGGGCCCCGCGGATGCGCCCCCGTCGCCGCCGGAGCTCAACCCGGACGGCACCCGCAAACGGCGTTTGTAGGCCCGCTGCGCCGGAAGCTGCCGCGAGCCCTCAGATCGCCATGCCGTAGATGCCGTACAGCATCATCTTCGGGTTGATGGTCTTCAGATCGACGAGCTGCTTTTTCACCTGGTCATACCGCAGGTAGAAGCGTCGCAACGAGTAGGTCTGCATCTTGACCAGGAGCTCCGGATCGTAGCCCTCCGGGTGGTAGATCAAGAGGTCAGGATCCGGGTTGAACGTGGTGTAGTTCTCCCAGTCGTCGCGGAAGAGGGTCTTCTGCCACTGGTCCTCGAAGAGTTTGGAGCCGGGGAAGGGCACGGTCACGGCGAACTTGGCAAAATCCAGGTCCAAGCTGACGGCGAACTCGATGGTCTCCTTGGTCATCTCGGGCGTCTCGCCGGGGATGCCGATCATGAACAGCCCGACGGTCTGAAGCCCGGCCTTCCGGGCATTCTCCACCCCCCACCGTACTTTTTCAGTGGTGAGGTTCTTGTTGACGTTGCCGAGCAGCATGTCGACGCCGCTCTCGATGCCCATCAGCACGCGCCGGCATCCGCCCGCGTACATCATGCGGCAGGTGTCGAGATCGAGCCGGTCGGCGCGCGTCTCGGAGAGCCATACACAGCGTTGATCCAGCTTCCTACTGATGAGTTCGTTACAGAGCGGCGCGAGATCCTTGAGCACGAGCGGGAAGATCGGGTCGACGAAGCCGATCTGTTTGACCCCATAACGATCGACGAGGTATTCGTACTCATCGACGATCTTGATGTGGTTTCGGCGACGGTAGACCTTGCCGGTGTGGAGCAAGGAGCAGTAGTCGCAGCGGTAGGGGCAGCCGCGGGAGCCGGTCATCGTGAGGACAGGCTTGTCCATGTCGGCGAAAGGCAGGAGTCCGTAGCGGTGGTAGGGGAAAAGGTCCCAGGCAGGGTACGGTATCGTGTCCAGGTCGCGCTCCAGGACGCGCCCCTTGTTGGTGCGGGCCTCGCCGTGGTCGACCCAGGACAAACCGTCAATATGTGAGAGGTCAGCCGTGCCCCCCGACAGGGCCTGGACCAGCTCGACGACGGTCTCTTCGCCGTCATGGTGAACCACGAAGTCCACTACGCCAGTACGGAGGATATCCTTGGCGAATACGTCGGCGTGTACGCCGCCCCAGACAATCTGAGTGCGTGGTGAGATCGCCTTGATCGCGCGGCTCAACATGTCGCACGTCGGCGCGGACGGTGTGAGCACGGTCAGGCCGACCAGGTCGGGCTGGAAACGTTTCACCCGCTCGAGCACGTCGTGCCCCGTGAGCTTCTCGGCGAACATATCGACAAAACGGGTGTGGAAGCCTGCGTGAACCAGGGCGCCGGCGATGTAGGCGATGCCGGTCGGCGGCATCGGCTCAAGAAGCTCGGCAAACCTGCCAAGCTTCTGCATGTTCATCGACGGGTTGATAAGGAGAATACGCAAGAGGACCCCGATGTGGGTTCAGGGTAGCGGAGGACGGGGGGCCGGCACAAGCGGCGAAGGTCGATCCGCACGCTTCCTTCGCCGAACTGCATCCCCGCTCACACCTGCCCGGTTCCGCGGCTCAATCCCCGGCGTCGGGCGGCACGTCGCCCGCGAGCGCCGCGCCGACGGTGCCGGCCCGATCCGTCGCTTGGAGGCAGTACTGATAGCTCCCATCGAGCTCGATGTCGGCGATTCCAAAGTAAGGAGCGCCGTTGAGCAGGAGGACGTCCGAGTCCGAGGGGTCCGCTCTCACGTCGGCCGTGGTGGAGAACACGGGTTGCTGGCCGCTCATCAGCTCGATGAACAGGCTACCTCCCTCCATCGCCTCGACGTTCCCCATCACCTCGATCTCGAAGTAGATGATCGCCCCGATCTGGGGGCTGTCGAGCATCTCGACCGTTCGAGCGCTCAGTCCGGGACCGTCGGCCGACGCGGCGCCGGAGCACTCAGGCGCGGTGTTTGGAGCCGATTCAGATGTGGCGGCGCTGTCCGTTGCAGCGGTGTCGGAGTCAGGCAACATGATCGGCTTGGAGCCTGCGCGGGCGCGCAGCAGCGGGAGCAGGGTCAGGGAGGGATGTTGCATCTATACCTCCCCTTTCAGCGCACCACTCACTCCTCGACGTACGCCGGCACGTCTCCCGTCAACGCAGACCCGAGGTTGCCCGACGCATCGCGGGCCTGCACCCAGTAGCTGTAGCTGGCTTCGAGATCGATCTCGGACACACCAAAATACAGTACGTCGTTGAGCAGCACGACGTCATCGCCGGAGCCCGTGGAGCTCACGTCGTAGCTCTCTGAGAGGATCTCGGTGCCATCCTCGTCGACGTCAAGGAACAGCTTTCCACCATCGATGTCGCCTTGCGGGTCGCTGACCGAGAACTCGAAGTAGATGTTGGCGCCGATCTGGGGGCTGTTGAGCATCTCCACCTTGTTCTCCGTCAGCGTCGGCCCATTCGGATCGCCCGTGTTGGTATCCGAGGTGTCAGAGTCATCGCCGCCACCGCCGCCGCCGCCGCCTTCGGTGAAGATGGTGTTTTCGCCGCCTCCGAAAAATCCTTTGCTCCCCAGCGGTTGGCACGCCGCCAAGATCGCCAGGACCGGAACCAGCCCAGAATTCCGCATCGTCGTCTCCTCGCCCGCTATCGTAGCAGAAGGGGGGGGGCGGCGTCATCCCGGCGCGCCCACCCACGGCTACCCGTCACACCCGAAAGGCGGCCCGGCCGGCGTATTGCGCGGCGTCGCCCAGCTCCTCTTCGATCCGCAGCAGCTGGTTGTACTTGGCGGTGCGGTCGGTGCGGCAGAGCGAGCCCGTCTTGATCTGGCCGGCGTTGGTGGCGACCGCGAGGTCGGCGATGGTGGTGTCTTCGGTCTCGCCGCTACGATGCGAGAGGATCGAGCGATAACCCGCTTTGTGGGCCATCTCGATCGCCTCGAGGGTTTCGGTGAGGGTGCCGATCTGGTTGACCTTCACCAGGATCGCGTTGGCGACGCCGCCGCGGATACCGTCCGCGAGCCGTGCGGTGTTGGTGACAAACAGGTCGTCGCCAACAAGCTGCACCTTGGAGCCGATCGTCTCGGTGAGTTCCTTCCAGCCGGCCCAATCATTCTGGTCGAGGCCGTCCTCGATGGAGATCAGCGGGAACCGGGCGGCGAGATCGGCGTACCAAGCGACCATCTCCGAGGAGGTCAGCTTCTTCTCGCCAAGCTGGTAGTGCCCGTCGTGGAAGAACTCCGAGGCCGCCACGTCGAGAGCGAGGAAAATCTGCTTTCCTGGCTCGTAACCCGCCTGGGCGATCGCCTGCATCAAGAGGGTGAGCGCAGCTTCGTCCGAAGCTAAGGAGGGCGCGAACCCGCCCTCGTCGCCCACCGCGGTGGAGAGCTTCTGGCTCTTGAGCACCGCTTTGAGGGTGTGGAAGATCTCGGTGCCCGCGCGGAGCGCCTCGGCGAAGGAGTCAAACCCGACGGGCACGATCATGAATTCCTGCACCGAGAGGTTGTTGTCCGCGTGTGCGCCGCCATTGATGACGTTCATCAAGGGGACCGGGAGGGTGTGGGCCGCGGCACCCCCTACGTAGCGGTAGAGCGGCAGGCTGTGGGCCATCGACGCGGCCTTCGCGATCGCCAAGGAACAACCGAGGATCGCGTTGGCGCCCAGCCGCGATTTCGAAGCCGTGCCGTCGAGCTCGATCATGAGCCGGTCGAGGGACCGCTGCGCTTGGACGTCCCGGCCGATGAGCTGAGGCCCGAGGGTGTCGTTGACGAAAGCGACTGCTTTGTCCACACCTTTTCCTTTCCAGCGGCTGGCGTCTCCGTCGCGGAGCTCGATCGCCTCATGCTCGCCGGTGGAGGCGCCCGAAGGGACCGCGGCGCGGCCGACAAAGCCGTCATCGGTGGCGACCTCGACCTCCACGGTGGGGTTGCCCCGCGAGTCGAGGATCATACGGCTATGCACGTCGAGGATCAGGGACATTCAGACTCCGGGAGCGTTGTCAGGAAAGCGGCTTGAAAGCTACGGGACGCCTCGGCCACGCCGGCGGGCGGCGGCGGGGACTTAACGCATCCTCTGGATCGCTCCACCCCTCCGCGATACCCTCGCCCGCCTTCGGTGGTCCATGCGCTCGGTCCTCTACGCCCTGCTCCTCCAGCTCCCTCTGCCCTTCTTCTCGCGCGCCTCTGCGGCTGAAGCGGCCGTCGAACTGCCGCTTTATGCGAGCATGGGTGCGGCCACCCCTGCGTGGTTCGTGGAGGCGAAGGTCGGCGAAACAACCTTGTTCCTCCGTGTGGCCACCGACCTGGACCACGTGAGGTTGAACTCGGGCACCGTCAAGGCCCTCAAGCTCAAACCCAAAGGCGACCTGAAGGAGGCCTGGCTGAAGGGCCTGAGCCTGGGGGGCCGCAGCTTCGATGTGGACGTCCGCGAGGGCCGGGTTGAGGGCGGCGCGGATGGCCTCATCGGCGTACACGCGCTGGCCGGGGTGTCGTGGGCGATCCTGCCCTCCGAAGGGAAGGTCCGGCTCGGTAGCGGCGGTGACGCCGAGGGCTGGTCCAACGCACTGGGTGGCAGCACCCTGCCGTACACGACCGACCCAGCCTATACCTTCAAGGTTGGGAAGTCCAAATACAAGAAGTACTCGGGCGGGCAGATCATCGTGGCGGGCACCTGGTCGGGGGTGAGCATCCCCACCCGACTGCGGGCCGAGTCTGATGGGTGCGGTCTGCCCGCGGAGATCGAGGGTGAAGGCTGGTACAGCATCGAGGGGGTCGAGTCCCCCGTGCTCAGCCTGCCCGCGGCACCCGCGTGGCCGGCCGCCGACGCCACCTATCGGGAGGAGTGGCGCGAAGTGGTCGTCGGCCCCGTCAAGGTGACGACCCCGGTCACCCGGATCCCGGAGGGACCGACCTGGTCGCGGCTGGGCCCCGGGAAGCTGGGGGCCGATGCCCTCGGGCTTCACGATCTGGTGGTCAACGTAGAGGCGCGGACCGTGACGTTACGCGTCGCACCCACGATCAAGCTGAATGATTACGCGCCGATCAAGGAGGCAGAGCTGCGGAAGGCGATCGCGCCGGCGCCCGTCAAAGAAGGGGAGCCGGCACCGAGCGCTGAGGAGCTCGCCGAGGCGCGTCTCGCAGGTCTATCCCCGCTGGCCGACTTCCTTGCCGGGGAAGGGCGGTTGGACGAAGCGCTACCGCTGTACCAGGAGTTGGCCGTCGCTGAGCCGAGCGACTGCACGGCCCAGCTCAGCGTGGGTTTCACCTTGTTGAACCAGGGGAAAGGGGATGCAGCCTTGGGGCCCCTCACCCAGGCAGCCAGCCTCTACGACGTGTGGGCGGCGCTACCGCTGCGCGAGAGGCTCGCGATCCAGAAGGACTTTGAGAAGGCGGAGAAGAAGCAGGAGGAGTGGACCGGCCCGCAACCACAGGACCACGCCTGCCATAGCGCCTGGGGCCTGGTGGCCCAGGCTCGGCTGCAACAGGGGGCGTACTCGGAGATCGCCGCGTTATATCCTGCGAAAATGGACCTTGATGAGAGGCTTGCGCTCGCCGCCGGCAACGCTGCGCTCCTGCAACGGGACGCCGATGCGGCGCAAGCGGCCTTCCGTCAGGCCATCCAGGTGTCCGAGCTGAACGATACCGGGGCGGCCCGTTTCGGCATGATGATCGCCCTCGCGAGCCGGGACTGGTCGGTGGCGCGAGCCAACTTCGAGCTCGCCAACCTACGTAATCGTGAGAGCACACAGCACGCCGCCTTCGATCCGCTCGCGGTGCGCTACTACCTCAACGCCGTGCGCGCGGCGCAGGGCCCCGCAGCAGCGCGGGCCGAGATCGAAGGGTTGATCGCTGCACAACCGCAGCACGTCCGGCTGCTCGTGGCGGGGGTTCACGAGCTTCGTGCCCAGGGTGACAGCGTCGGCGCTGACGCCCTCTTGGTCCGGGCGCTAGCGGAGCAGGAGCGCTCCCGGGCCTGGTCGGCCGGGTCGGGCGAGTGGTGGGCCCGCCAGGCGCTCCTGCTCGCCGCC
This sequence comes from Deltaproteobacteria bacterium, assembly GCA_947486185.1. Taxonomy (GTDB): domain Bacteria; phylum Myxococcota_A; class UBA796; order UBA796; family SXON01; genus CANKTH01. The sequence continues at coordinate 10,013 of CANKTH010000021.1, read as the reverse complement.
AAGGGCGACGTTCCGGGAGCCTCCGACGCAGCAAAAACCGCGGTGAAGCTGGCCCCGACCCAGCCGCTCGGCTGGTTTGCCCTCGCCGAGGCGGACTCCGCCGCGGGAGACACCGCCGCCGCGACAGAACACTTGAAGATGGCGGGCAAGATGGGCGTCTCTGACCCGGTCTACGCGCTCCTGCTCACTCCCTGAGCGGAGTCCGGGTCACGCTTTCGGGCGGCTCCGGTGTCAAAGCAGCGGACCCTGGAGTGTAGCTCGATGATCCTCGCCCTCCTCACCACCGCTCTCGCCGGCACGTCCTTCACGGTGTCCGGCGGCGCCGCGTTCGCTCGCGGCACCGACTGGGGCACCTATCCGCCGGTGGGCTACTCCACGCTCGGCCCGGTGGTCTCCGGAGCCTACAACTGGCGGTTTGGCCCTATCCACACCTTTGCGGGCGGCAGCTTCACCGGCGTGATGGCATCCTCTGGGCTCGAGGCCTACCCGGTGTCGGTGGTAAGTGCCGACTTTGGTCTAGGTCTTGGAACGCGTGCTTTTGGCGTGGGCGTCTACGGGGGCTGGGGTTTTCCGCGGTCACTGGGCGGGCTCTACACCCAGGTCACAGCGCCCACGGATCAGGGACGAATGGGCGGAGAGCTGCGCTTCTTCTCCACCGGCCGTGAAGATCTTGATGGTGTTGCTGTGCTTTTTCGGTGGGAGCCTGACATCAAGCCCCACAGGCGTCCTCCGCCGCCCCCTGCGCCGCCGCTCCCTCCGCCGCCGTTGTACAGCGAGCCGCCGTACTCGGGCTGACCCCAGAGCTCCGGCCTGCGTCGGGGCTGCCGCAGTAGGGGCGCCCGCGGGCGCGGCAGACCCCGAAGGAATACGGGCTCCGAGCGTCCAGGAGCGGCACGCGTGGCTGAGGGAAAGGGGCCGGACCGTGGGATCGACGCCGCCAGGGTCGCGGGCCTCGGTGAGGCGCTGGCGGTGCTCACCCCGGCGCTCGAGGCGTTCGTTCGGCGGCGCGCCGGAGCCGATTCAGGCCGTGGCGAGCGTCTGGCCGCGCTCCGGACACCGCTCCCCGCCCGGGGCCTGGGCAGCGCCGAGGTGCTTGAGCGTCTGAACGCGCTGATCGTAGACGGACTGCCGATCGCCGCGCCGGGTTTCATGGCCTTCGTCAACAGCGCGCCGCCGGTCGTTCCCAGCGTAGCGCAACTGGTCGCTGCGATTTCGGCCCCGTCGCGTTGGTGGTCCTCCCCCGGTGCAGTGCTCGAAGAGCTGGCCATGTCTTGGCTCATGGAGCTCTTCAGCTGGCCGACCACCGGCGCCGGGTCCCTGGTGAGCGGCGGCGCGGTCGCGACGCTGACCGCCCTGGCCGCGGCACGGGAGGCAGCGGGCGCGCGCCAGGGGGTAGACGTCGGGCGGGACGGTGTTGCGGCGCTTGAAAAGCCAAGGATCTACGCTGGTGACAATGTACACGGGGTGGCGGGGCGGGCGTTGGCGCTCTTGGGGCTCGGGCGGCGGGCGTTGGTCACAGCGCCCTCCTCGCCCAGCGCCGGAGTGAAGCTGGACCGGCTCATGGGGCGGATCGACCAGGACCGCGCCGAGGGCTGTACCGCGGTCGCGGTCATCGCCACCGCCGGCGACGCGAGCACCGGCGCCATCGACGACCTGCCGGCGCTGGTGGCCGCGTGTCGGGCGCGCGGGGTCTGGCTCCACGTGGATGCGAGTTATGGCGGGTTTGCCATCGATGATCCGCGCGTGGCGCCACGGCTCGCCGCCCTCGCCGAAGCCGACTCGGTGGTGGTGGACCCCCACAAGTGGCTCGCGGTGCCCGCGGGCGTCGGCGCGGTCTTGGTGCGTGAGCGACGCGCCCTCTCGGCGGCGCTCCGCCTCCCGTCGGCCGCCTACCTCGGCGGATCCGGCGGGGAATCTCCCTTCGACCTCGCTACGGGGCGGCCGGCGTGGACCCCGGAGCACAGCGCGCCCGCTCGAGGCCTGGTAGTCTGGGCGGCGCTCGCCGAGATCGGTCGTGACGGCCTGCGCGCGCGGGTCAGCCGCCACCTCGATCTCGCGCGCCAGGTGGCTGCGCGGGTCCAGCGTGAGCCCTCGTTGGAGCTCGCTGCCGATCCGGTGCTGTCTACGGTTGTTTTTCGCGCTCGGGGTCCTGATCGCGATCGCCTCCAGGTCGCGGTGGTGCGCGCGGTCCGCGCCCGGGGCCGGGTGATCCCCTCGCTCACCCGCGTCCACGGAGCCCCGGCGATCCGGGCGTGTTTTCTGGGGGTTCAGAACAGCGAGGCGGACGCGGACGCCCTGGTGGACGAGGTGCTGGCCGTGCTCCCGGGCCTGACCGAAGAGTAGCGGGCCTCCGAACTCCCGCCCTAGTCGCTGGACGTGAGGCGGAACGTCAGGCGCGCGCCGGCGCCTCTTCTTCGGGCGGCGCGGGGATCCGTTCGAAGGAGATGTGGTCCTCGCCGTCCAGATCGACGCGCACCGTGTCGCCCCCGCCATAGCCGCCGCTGACGATGCTCTTGGACATCGGGTTGAGCAGGTACTGCTGGATCGAGCGTTTGAGCGGCCGCGCCCCAAAGACCGGATCGAAACCCGCGTCCGCGATCGCGGTGAGCGCGCGCTGTGTGACCTCGAGCTTCAGCAGCCGGTCCGCGAGCAGCTTCCGCACCCGGCGCAGCTGAACCTCCAGGATCTTGTCCATATCTTCGCGGCGAAGGGCGTCGAAGATGATCGTGTCGTCGATGCGGTTGAGGAACTCGGGCTTGAAGGTGCGCCGTAGCTCGCCCGTGACCTCCTTCTCCATCTTCGCCCGGTCGTTGCCGAGGTTCATGATCAGGTGGCTGCCGACGTTCGAGGTCATGATCAGCACGGTGTTCTTGAAGTCTACCGTACGACCCTTGGAATCGGTGAGCCGCCCGTCGTCGAGCACCTGCAGGAGCACGTTGAATACGTCGGGGTGTGCCTTCTCGATCTCGTCGAACAGTACCACCGAGTAGGGCCGCCGCCGCACCGCTTCGGTGAGTTGGCCACCCTCGTCGTATCCAACATAACCAGGAGGGGCGCCGATCAAACGAGCGACCGTGTGCTTCTCCATGTACTCGGACATGTCGATCCGGACGATGTTGTTCTCGTCGTCGAACAGGAACTCCGCGAGGGCCTTCGCCAGCTCGGTCTTGCCGACGCCCGTTGGACCCAGGAAGATGAAGCTGCCGATTGGCCGATTCGGGTCCTGGAGGCCCGCTCGAGACCTTCGCACCGCGTCCGAGACCGCGACGATCGCCGCGTGCTGGCCGATCACCCGGCCGTGGAGGTTGTCCTCCATCTTCATCAGCTTGAGCTGCTCGCTCTCTTTGAGCTTGGTCACCGGAACGCCGGTCCACTTCGACACCACCATCGCGATGTCTTCCTCAGTCACCCGTTCCCGCAATACGCCGCCATCTTTCTGGAGATCCGCGAGGCGGGACTGCGCCGCAGCGAGCTCACGTTGCGCTGCCGGGAGTTCGCCATACTGGATCTGTGAGGCCCCAGCGTAATCCCCAGCGCGCTGCAGGCGTTCGAGCTGGTGTTTGGCGCGGTCGATCTTCTCCATCATCGAGCGGATGGTCTCGAGCTGGGCCTTCTCGGCCTCCCACTGGGAGCGCAGCACCTTGGACTGGTCCTGCTTTGCCTCGATGTCGGTCTGAAGCTTCTTCGCCCGATCCAGCGCGTTCTTGTCCGTCTCCTTCGACAAGGAGGCCAGCTCGACCTGGAGCGCCCGCGTCTGGCGCTCGAGGATGTCGATCGGCTGAGGTAACGACTCAATCTCCATCTTCAGGCGGCTCGCAGACTCGTCGATCAGATCGATCGCCTTGTCGGGGAGCTGCCGGTCGTTGATGTAGCGGTCCGACATCGTCGCCGCCGCGACGATCGCGTCGTCGGTGATCTTGATGCCGTGGTGCTGCTCGTAACGTTCTTTGATACCGCGGAGGATGGAGATGGTGTCGGCAACGCTGGGCTCACCGACAAATACAGGCTGAAAGCGGCGTTCAAGTGCCTTGTCCTTCTCGATGTGCTTACGGTACTCGTCCAATGTCGTCGCGCCAAGACAACGTAGTTCACCGCGCGCCAGGGCAGGCTTGAGCATGTTCCCGGCGTCCATCGAGCCTTCTGACTTCCCGGCGCCGACCACGGTGTGCAGCTCGTCGATGAACAGGATGATCGTACCCTTGCTGTTCTCGATCTCGCCCAACACGGCCTTGAGCCGCTCTTCAAACTCACCGCGGTACTTGGCGCCGGCGATCAGCGCGGCCATGTCGAGCGATAACACCAGTTTGTCCTTGAGGCTCTCGGGCACGTCGCCGTTGGCGATCCGTTGGGCGATGCCCTCGACGATCGCGGTCTTGCCGACGCCGGGCTCACCGATGAGCACCGGGTTGTTCTTGGAGCGACGCGACAACACTTGGAGCGTACGCCGAATCTCCTCGTCCCGGCCTACCACCGGATCGATCTTGCCTTCGCGCGCCATCGCCGTGAGGTCCCGCGTGTACTTCTTGAGCGCCTCGTACTGGTTTTCTGCTTCTTCACCGGTCACATTTCGCCCACCGCGGATCACCTTCAGCGCATCGAGGATGAACTCCTTCTTGATGCCGTAGTCGTGGAGGAGCTGCCGCGTGTCATCTTTCACCCCCTCGATGCCCAGGAGCAGCACTTCCGTGGCGACGTGGGTGTCGCCGAGCGCCTTGGACTCCTTGGCCGCGAGGTCGAGGGCCTCCTGAAGCTGGCGAGCAAGGTTGGCTTTGGACCCGCCGTGGACCTTTGGAAGGCGCTCGATGAGCTGGGCGGCCCCACGCTGAAGGGCCTGGGGATCCGCGCCGATCTGGCTGATGAGGTTGGGCACCACGCCCTTCTCCTGAGTCAGCAGCACCATGAGCAGGTGATGGGGCCGAATCTCGGGATTCCCCATCTTTCCCGCAAGGTTCTGGGCGTCCGAAATTGCCTCGCGGGCCTTGACGGTGAACTGTTCGAACTTCATGTGAACTCCTTGATTGGCCCCCACCCTCGGGAGGGGAGCCGCCTTGACGCAGGAGGTATGCACGGGGTCAGCGTAGAGAAGCCGGGTCCTGCGGAGGCCGCGGGCGCCCGTTAGGACGACGCCGGGATATAGCACGGGCCATGTGGTGGATGTTCGCGTGTACGCCCCCGGTCGAACCGGCCCCGACGGAGGTGCTGTCGTGGAAGGAAGAGTCGGCGTTGGTGGTGGCGGGCCTCGACGAGGTTCGGAGCTTGTGGACCGCCGACCAGCGTGAAGCGGCGCGGGTGCTCGCGGAGCGGGTCTACACCGAACGTTGGGAACCCCAGCTCGAAGTCGCCGTTCGGAAGATGGAGGGCCCAGAGCGGGCGTTGGTGCTCGAATATCGGTTTGGCACTCTGATGTTCGTACTGAAGGGCAACCCCACGCCCGCGGCGCTGGCGCAACATATTGCCGAACTCCAGCAGATCGTCCGCGAGGAGGGCGACAAGGCGGCGCGCGCGTTCCCGCCCCCCGGGGTCGCGGCCGCGGCGCCCGTGGATCCTGACGCCCCACCCTCGCGGCCGGTCGAACCGAAACTCCTGCCCGCGTGGGAGGACGCCGAGGGGGAGGCGGGGGGGCGAGAGACCGAGCCCTAAGGGCCCGTCGGGTAATGACCTGCAGCATTCCGGCGCGCCGCGTCGTGATCGGCGCCGCCGACCGCACCAGCTCAGCGCCGGCTTAGGCGCGTTGTGAGTAATAGAAGGCTGCTCAAGCTGATGATCCCGGTCGGGGCGCTGCTCTCGCAGCCGCAGCCTCCGCCGCCCCGATAGCTGTACTTGGGATCGACCCCGGACCTCGAGTCGGCGGACGAGTCGGCCGTCGTCGTCGTCGCCCCGATAGAAGCGCCGAGTGTCACCGTCGCTGTGGCAGGTCGGGCGTCATGCGCATCAGACCTCCGGGGCCCGGGTGTAGCCCGACCGCGCTACGCTTCGCTGGCGTGCTGAACGCGCTCGGTCGCTTCCCGTGCGCCGGCTACCCTCACGGGCAAACGAGCTTGTAGAACCCCAGTTCCACACGCTCGGGGAGCTTCAGGTCGAGGTCACTCCGACCCGCCACCTGCTGATGAACCACGGCCTCGGCGGCGCACGATTCAAGGAGCTCTGCGCAGCGATCGGCTGGAGATGCGCTACAATCTACGCCGCGAAAGAGAAGCTCGTCGGGCCCCGGCGCGCTCGACTCGAGCGGCCGCCACCGGGCCGGCCCGATCCGCTCCATCAGCGTGGCGAGCTTGACGCTCCGTGGGGTCTCAGGATCGTAGACCACCGAGGTGTCGGGCGGAAGTGCGGGCACCTCCCGGGCCAGGAAGCGCCACTCCTGATGGTTCACCCAGCCAAGACGCGCTGCGCCCGCCCAGGGGAGGAGCGCAAGCACCCACAAGCCGAGCCCGAGCGCGGTCGCCCCCGACTTGCGACCTATCGAACGCTGATCGACCCACGCCGCGACCCCACGCCCGGCCAGCCACAGCCACCCCGCCTGCGCCGCGAGTTGGAGACGAACGAGGTCCGCGATGGGCCAGCTCTTCACGACAAAAGGTATTGAGAAACATGCGATCCACGCGAGCGGCACCAAGGAGCGTCGGAGCTGTCCGCGCCCCCAGGCCCCGTAGGCCGCGAGTATTGGCACGGCTACGGGGGTCAGCCCCACAACGAGCACCAGCCATACCAGCGGAACGTCCCCCCGCTCCAGCCGGGGGACCAGACTTTGAAGCAGGTTTTCCACGCTGAACATGCCGGGACGGAGCACGTCCTGGCTGGCGAGGTCGACCGCCGGTCGTAGCGCGAGGCACGCGGTGGCCAGGAGCGTGCCCATCCACGCCAGGCCGCTCCGACCAGCCGCGAAGGCCAGGATCGGGAGCAGCGCCGCCGCGTCAGGCCGGATCAGCACCGCGAGACCACCCGCGCCTGCGGTGAGCGCTGCGCCCGCTCCGCGCCTCATGACGGAGACCTCGCTGTCTGCGGCGACGTTGACCCCCAGCAGCGCGGCCAGCGACAAGCTGAGGAGCGGCCCATGCATGAGCTCTGAGGCGGAGATCTCGAGGTGCACCGGCAGGAGCATCAGGCCCAGCGCGGCAGCGAGGCCGGCCACCCGACCGTCGGCGCGGCGAACCAGAAGATAGAGCAGGGGGATCGCCAGACTGTTGTAGGCCCGGTTCAGGCTGAAGATGGTCTGAACCTCGGGTTCGGCCCAAGCGTAGAGCGTAGGGTAGCCCGGGCCATAGGGGCTGTGCTCCAGCCCGAGGGCCTGGAGGAGCTTCTCGTAACCGGCGTTGGCCCCGTTGAAGATGCCCTCGGGCGAGCGAAACCAGCGCGTCAGCCAGGCCGCTGCGTAGAGACCAAGCACCTCTCGGCGCTCCAGACCCCGCGGCGCGCTCACGATCAGAAGCGCGGCCGCAGCGAGGGTGAGCGCCCAGACGAGATTCGCGGCTTGCGAGGCAGATCGTGGGGGTGGTGTCGATTCGGGAGGGACGCCCAGCGCCAGTACATCGGGGGCGCGGTTGGCCAGCGCATTACAGAGCCCGTCCATAGGCGCGCTCCAGCCCTCCGGGAGGGGCCCGTCGGCGAGATCGGGGCGAGGAAAGACCGTGAGGCCGGCATGTGGGCAGAGTCCCGGATGTTCCGGATCGGGCGCGGAGATGTCAGTCGGGAGCCGGAACCCATCCGGATATACCAGTGTATACCTGTGATACTCCGGGTGGAGCACCACGTGAGCCACCTCCACCTCGCCGAGGCGGGTGCCGATCGGCACGAGCGGTGTGACGTCCGAGGCGTTCGCTGCGCTCACCAAGACCACGCCGGCCCCGCCGAAGAAGCACCGGAGAACCGTCGCTCCCGCTATTCCCGAACTCGGCATTGAGACGCCGCGATAACTCCTCTATACTGGCTACGCCATTCGTCCGAGGTGTCCCATCCGCGCATGTAGCCTGCTCGTTGTCCTCCTCGCCGGATGCGGTGATACCGTCGTGTCGAAGTTCTCGGGGCCCCCCGTGGTGGCGATCGAGACGCCGCCCGACGGCGCCGTGATCGACGAAGGGGTGTCGGTGCCGATGCAGGGTAAGGCGGTGGACGACACCTTCGCAGGGGCGCTGGACCAGCTTCGCCCGGTGTGGACGGTGGACGGCGCGCAGGTATGCCCCGAGGCGCTGTTCGACTCGGGCGGCATCACCACTTGTAGCAACGTCTTCACCGCGGGCGTGTCCACCATCACGTTGACCGCGACCAACCCCGATGGTGCTTCGGCGACCGCCAGCTCCCAGGTCACGGTCAACGTCAACACCGCGCCAACCGCCACCCTGGTCAGCCCGGTCGCGGGCGCGAGCTACTACAGCGACCAGATCGTGGTGTTCGAGGGTGACGTCGATGACGGTGAAGACTCCCCCGACGAGCTTGTCGTAGTTTTTGAGTCTTCGCTCGACGGCCTGTTGCCGATCACCGCTACGCCGACGTCGGATGGTATGGTTGCCGGAACCTCGCTTTTGTCATCGGGTGAACACTTCGTCACCATCACGGTGACCGACACCAGCGGGCGCACCGGCGCGGACAGCGCGGTGATCGTGGTCGGCGGAGTCAACAACGCTCCGAGCTGCGCGATCACGGCGCCTGCGAGCGGACTCACGGCAGATGAAGGCGAGACCATCCTTTTCGAGGGGTCGGCGCTCGACGCGGACATCACGGCATCGAGCCTCGTCGCCGAGTGGTACAGCGACAAGGACGGGCTCATCGGCAGCTCGGCGCCGTCGAGCGCAGGAGCGGTGATCTTCGGGTACAACGGGCTCTCCCTCAACACCCACACCATCACGTTCACCGTCACCGACGATGTGGGCGCCACGTGCACCGACGCCGTCCTCGTGACCGTCGGCAACGGTCCGGACATCGACCTCATCACGCCCGTTTCGGGAGATGTGGTGAATGAGGGCGACCGGGTCAGCTTCGAAGCGAGCGTGAGCGACGTCGAAGACGACGCCTCCCGTCTCGATTTGAGCTGGGAGAGCGATGTGGACGGGGTCTTCTCCACCCAACGCGCCTCCTCGGCCGGCACCGCCCAGTTCAACTACGCGGGTCTGTCGCGCGGCACGCACAACATCAGCGTCTCGGCCACCGACAGCGATGGTCTCGTCGCGGTGGACTACGCCACGCTTTATGTCAACGGCCTGCCTTCGGCGCCCGTGGTCGAAATCACCCCCAATCCTTCCGGATCGGACGACGACCTGCGCGCGAACATCATCAGCAACTCGGTGGACCCCGAAGGGGACCCGGTCAGCTACGCCTACGCCTGGCTCCAGAACGGCATCGTGACGGCCTACACGGGCAACACCGTCCCGGCGACCGCCACTATCCGCGGGGAGACCTGGGAGCTGCGGGTGACGCCCAACGACGGGTATTCCGACGGCTATGTTGGGACCGACTCGGTGATCCTTGGCAACGGCATCCCGAGCGCCACGAGCGTGACCATTACCCCGGTGGTCGCCTACACCTTCGACACGCTGACCGCGCTCGCTACGGGCTGGGCCGATGGGGACGGCGATCGCGAGAACTACCTTTACCAGTGGTATCTCAACGGTACTGCGGTCGTCGGCGCGACGGACGCCACCCTGGCGGACACGGTCTCGGTCCGCGGCGACGTGGTCTACGTCGAGGCCACTCCCTGGGACGGCTATGATGCGGGTGTAACACTCGTTTCTGGCGCGCGTACCATCGAGAACAGCATCCCGACCGCGCCATCGGTCAGCGTGGTGCCCGAGCGGGCCGAAGATTGGGATATGTTGGAGTGCCAGATGGTCACCGCCTCCACGGACGCGGACGGTGACCCGCTGACCTACACCTACTCGTGGACCAACAACGGTTCGCCGACCGCCATCATCACCGCGACGGTTGACGCTTCTTATACCAACAACGGCGAGATCTGGGAGTGTACCGTCACGGCGAGCGACGGCATCACGACCGGCGCCGCGGGCACCGACTCGGTGGAGGTC
>CANKTH010000020.1 GCA_947486185.1 Deltaproteobacteria bacterium | reverse complement strand
TTCAGCGTGGCAGCGACCAGCGCGACGTTGGCCGGGTCGTCGTCTACGAAGAGGATTCGCATCTACCAGTAGACCAGCTGGCTCTTCTCAAAGGAGTAGTTCACCCGGATTGGGGTGGTAGAATCAATGTTGAACGCGATCGGATCACTCGCCCGACCATCTACTTTCCACTGGACCGTGATCGCCCCAACCGGCAGCGACCGTTTGAAGATGGGGGTGGGCCCAACATAGTTCCCGTTGATATACACCGAGGCACCAAGCAGATCGGAGCCCAGCGAGATCAACCCCGTCTCCCGGGCCGCGGCCACCGGGGTCCTCGGTGGATCCGCCGTGGAGGTCGCGATTGGGGTGATCCTCTCTGGCGGGGCGCTGGACGTCGGAGTCTTGGCTGGAGCCGGGAGCGTCGGGGTGGTGGTGGGCCCGCTGGCCGCCGTCGGAGTCGCGCCCCCGGCGGCGGGGGTGATCGTAGGTGTCGTCGGGGTCAGCGTTGGCGTGGCCGGCGTGAGCGTTGGCGTGGCCGACGTCGGCGCAGCCGCCATCGGCGTCGACGCGGTCGCCGTCAGCGCGGCCGGGTTCGGCGTGTTCGGCGCCAGGGTTGGTGCCGCGGCCGTCTGTGCCGCCGCAGGAACGCGCGCGACTGGCGGCGCGACGGCGGGCGTCGTCGGCAGAGCCGGAGCGGGCGCCGTGGCGACCGTGGTCGCGAGCGGGTTGGTCGCGGGCTGCGATGCGTCGGCGCTCTGGGTGCGGGTGTTGTTGATGGTCCAGAACGCGACGGCCACCAGCAGCGCGAGGCAGACCCCCACGACGATGCCCGGGATCATCCACTGGGCGGCAGAAGGGCGCTTCCGGACTGCGGTTCGTGGGCCCGCCGTGCCGCCGCGTGTGCCTCGTGAGCCGACGGCGTGTAGCCCAGTGACGTTCGCTCCGCTGCGTCCCGTGCTCGACGGGACGGTGGCGACGGAGACTGGACGTTCACCCTGGGATCCTTCCTTGGCCGGCGCGTCACGCCGTCGCAGATCCTGGTACAGCGCCTTCAGCTCATCCTGGACATTGACCGGATTGGAGATCAGTTGGGAGAGCGCCCGGCCAAACTCAGCCGCGCTCTGAAACCTCGCTTGGGGATCTCGCTGCAGGGCCCGCACGAGGATCGATCCCAGCTCGGCGTACGGCCCACCCAACGACGCCGCTCGCCGCGCCGGCTCATCCTGAATGAGCCGCTCCCGAATACGGTTATTGTCCTTGTCGTCGAGCAAGGGCTCGAGCTTGACCAGCTCGTAGAGCACCGCGCCGAGGCCAAACACATCGGCCGCCGCGGTGACCTGGCGTCCCTCCGCCTGCTCCAGGGACATGTAGCCCCAGGTGCCTTGGACCCCCCCAGACGCGCGCTGGCCGACGCCCGCAGAGATGCCGAAGTCGAGCACCTTCGCCACCCCATGCGGGTTGAGCATGACGTTGGAGGGCTTGATGTCGCGATGGATGAGGCCCAGGATCTCGCCCGTCTCGCCCGTGAGGCGATGGGCGTAGTCGAGACCTTCACACACCTGGCGACCCAGCTCCGCGATCACCTGGAGCGGCACCGTCAGCTTGTGTCGGCGCGACAACGAGATCAGCCGCCGAATCGTGACGCCCTCGATGAACTCCATGACAAGGTAGTACCGCTCACCGTCCCGGTTGAAGTCCTGGATGCGGACGAGATTCTGGTGCTCCAAGGCAGACGAGATGCGCGCCTCGCTGACGAACATCTCCTGGAAGGCCTCCTCCGACGCGTAGTCAGGGTGGATGACCTTGACAGCCACGCGGGTGCTGACCCCAGCGAGCGAGTCACGCCGCGCCTCATACACCCGCGCCATGCCGCCCGAGCTTATCGGGCGAATCAGACGGTAGGGCCCGATCTTTTGCGCGACCGACCGTTCGGAGTGCTGCGAAGAAGCGGGGGCGGCCATCGACTCCAGGGGGTTTTACAGGCGGAGAGTTACGGATGTAGCTTAGCGCGTCCTCCCGTGCCGCCAAGCCTTCGGGTCCAAATCTTCGCCTGGCGCTCACGACGGTGGTCTCGCCGGCACCGGGTGTCGGCCGGCTGCCGGCACTCAACCGGAGCGCGACGGGTTCACGCCGAGAAAAACTCAGGTACAAAGACCCGAGTCGCCTCGATGCAAGTGTTCAGATGCACCCTCACAACTTGAGCGACGTCGGGCGTGTAGCCGCCGGCAAGCACCCACATCACCGGCAGGCCGCGGCGGCGGGCAGCCTCAAAGACATAGCGGTCCCGCGCCGCGAGGTCGGCGTGGTCGAGGTTCAGCGGTGAGTAGGGATCCTCCCGGAAGGGATCGGCGCCGGCCTGGTAGAGCAACACATCCGGCCGCGCCCGATCCAGGCAGGTGTCAAGATGGGCGGCGAGGAGCTCGAGGTACAGGGTGCCGTCTGCCCCAGCAGGCACCGCAACGGACCTTGCGTTTTCCGTGTCAGGGGTGCGACGCAGGCTCACGTCACGATGGGCGAGGTTCTGGTCGTACCAGTTGCCGTAGATTGACAGTTGGTGAACGTAGGGGCGGTCGGCCAACAGGAACGCCGTGCCGTTGCCATAATGCAGGTCCATGTCAAGCACGAAGGCGCGCTGGATCAGGCCCTCGGCGCGCAAGCGCTCCACGGCCACAACAAGCCCGTTGAAGGTGCAGTAACCTTCGCCCCGGGTCCGGTGGGAGTGATGAAAACCGCTGGCGAGGTTGCCGGCGACGCCACGCTGGAGCGCGGCGCGTAGGGCGGCGATGTTGCCACCGTTGGTCCAGCGCACCGCCTCGGCGAGCGCGGCCGACCATGGAAACTTCTGGGACTCGGCGAGCGCGCGGGGTTCACCGGTGTCGACCGCCCGAACATACTCGGCGCTGTGTACCCGGAGCAGGTCCTCGTCGGAGACGCGCGCCGGCTCGGCGAAGGTGACGGGGAGGCCAGCGTCCCGGATGGCCTGGGCCACGAGGTCGAACTTGCGGATCGGCATCACGTGCTGACCAATATCCGCGTAGTACCTGGGCGAATGACTGACGGGAATGGGGTTCATCGGCGCTCCGCGGGATGCCTTAACCGACATGACGACGGCCACGCCCGGGCAACGCGTCGGGCGGGCGACCTACCACTTCCGATGTTTCCAGGTATCCACATGGAAACGGGTCTTCGAGTAGAGTCCGAGCCCCAGGTTCAAGGTCGGCCCCCGCTCGCCCCACCAACCGAGGAGCAGCCCGTGGAGCTCCTCCCGCTCCCAACTCCGTCGCGGCACCACATCCACGGCCTCAAACCACCGATGTCGGCTACCCGCGGCACCCCCTGCCGCGGCGTTGTACTCGGCCGTGCGGAAGCCGGATACCACCACAAAAGGGCCAATCAACGGCCGAACATCGTCGCGTAGCACCCTGAGCGTGGGCACCACCGCCGGCCACATCTCCTCGGGCGGGAGGGCGTAGGCCGGGTGACCCACCGTCTGCCAATCGGTGCCCTGCCGCCAGAGGTCCGCGGCGGGCACAACGTCGGCGACGCCTTCGGCCACCAGCAGAGCTTCGAAGCGGGCCAGAGCGGCAGCGTTGCCGTCGATCGCGAGAAAATCCTGGAGCTCGGAGCGGCCCGGCAGGTCGAGGCGGTGGATCGCACAGCCCAGGAGCAGCATCAGAGTTGAAAGCATCACCGCGCCAAGGTATCGGGAATGGGGTCAATGGGGCAAGCGCCCGGCCGCCCCGATGGAGCGCTCAACATGGCAAGACGCCCGCTTCGGGCCTCCGACATTCCCGGGGCCGTCGCGCGTTATCTCACGCTGAGATCATCGGCGCGCGCCCATTTGCGGGGCTTGATGCTACGGAAGCTCGACCCCGACGACGCGGATGCCCAGCCGGCGCTCGACGCGGAGCTCGACCGGATGGAGGCGCGCGGCCTGCTCGGCGACGCGGCCTATGCCGCGAGCCGCGCGCGCTCGATGGTCGGAAGTGGGCGTTCTCCGATACAAACCCGCGCCTGGTTACGGCAGAAGGGCGTGGCCGAGGCCGAGGTAGGGGTCGCGCTCAGGGAAGTGGCCGAGGACCTGCAGGAGGACCCGACCCTCGCGGCCGCGCGTGCGTGGGTCCGGAAAAAGCGCGCCGGCCACCTCAGCGTCAAGCCCGATGACAGCCGCGACCTCGCCCGTATGGGCCGTGCCGGCTTTCCCTACGACGTGGCCAGGCGGGCGCTGCGCGGCGACTAGCGGACTCGATACGCCCGGCCCACAAGCCGCCGCCGTTGTGCTATCTCTGGGTCGCTCCCGGAAGCGCCGTGACCGAGCGTCCCCATCCCGTCATCTACTCCGTGCTGTACTTCCCCTTTGGCGCCCTCGGAGGATTTGTTACCGTCGCGATGACCTTCCTCGCTACGCGGCACGGGCTCTCGATCACCGAGGGGGCGCTGTTTGCCGCGGTGGGCTTGCTCATGAGCTACCTGAAGTGGATGTGGGCGCCCGCGGTCGACGTCACGTTGAGCCCCAAACGTTGGTACCACATCTCCACCGGACTGTCGGCGTTGTGCGTCGTCGCGCTGTCGGCCTTCCCGATCTCCCCGGAGAACCTGCCCTTGTTGCTGGGCATCGTGGCCGTGGGCACCTTCGTCAACTCGGTGGTGGGCATGGCGGTGGAGGCGATCATGGCCTTCGCCGTGCCTCCTTCCGATATCGGCCGGGTGTCGGGCTGGTTTCAGGTGGGGAACCTCGGCGGCGCGGGCATCGGCGGCGGTGTGGGCCTGATCCTGCTCGAGCATCTGCCTTCACCGTGGATGGCCGGCGCGCTGATCGGGGCGAGCTTCCTCCTGTGTGGCGTAGCCTTACGTTGGTTGCCCGATCCGCCGCCCCATCGGGTGGCAGGTGGCGTCGCAGGCGCGATGGCCAAGGTGTTCGGCGACGTCCGGGACATGGGCCGGAGCAAGGGTGGTTTACTGGCCGCTATCATCTGTTTTCTCCCACTGGGCACCGGAGCCGCCAGCGGCGTGCTGACCCAGGCGAAGGTCTCTGCTGCCTGGGGTGCCGGTGACACCGAAGTCGCGCTCGTCCAAGGCATCCTCGCCGGCGTGGTCACCGCGATCGGTTGCTTGATCGGTGGTCATATCTGCGGCCGGTGGCATCCGCGCACGGTCTACGCCGTCAACGGCCTGTGGCTGGGGGCGCTCGCGGTGGGCATGGCACTGTCACCGAGGACCGTGAGCATGTTTGTGACTTGGAGCCTTGTCTACAACCTGTTCGTCGGGGTCGCATACGCCGCGTTCACCGCGGTGGTGCTTGGCGCGATCGGCATGACATCCGCCGCCACCAAGTACAATCTCTATGCCTCGCTCTCGAACTTTCCGATCTGGTGGTTGGGGCTGCTCCTGGCGTGGGTGGCACAAGATTGGAGCGAGAGCCAGATGTTGTACACGGAAGCCGCGCTCGGCCTCGCCGCGGTTGTGCTCTTTGTCGGCTTGAACCGGGTCGTCAAACAGAGCCGACTCCCCGACGAATCCCGGGCGCCGGCCGCTGCGGGCTGACCGTGCAGGCGTTCCGCCTCGAAACCGGCAGGACCATCGCGCCTTTGGGGGACGGCGTTGGCGCCTGTCTTGTGCTCAATCAACCGCTGCGGCTCGTTCAGGAGCAGGCGTTGGCGGCCGCGGGCTACAGCCTGGTCCAGACTCCCGATCCGCTCTCTCCAACCCTGGTGTTCAGCGATCGCACCTGGTTCACCGCGGCGCTGGTTCGGAAGCTCTCCGCCTGGGCCGGACCGGGCCGGCTCGTGATAGACGATGCCGATTATCTAAGGTTCACCGAGCCCCTTCAGCCTGGTCCTCTCGAGATTGGCGTGCTCGCGGCTGGCGCTGCGCCGACGCTCGACGCGCTCCTTGCCCAGCCCGAGCACCTCGAAGCCCTGGGGCTGGCCGACCTGCCCTCCCCCAATCGGCACCCCGCTTTTCGCCACGCGCTGGTGCCGATCCGCGCGGGCGCCGCGATGGTTGCGGGCATCGACCACTGGAGCCACCTGCTGAAGGTGAACCTCCTGGCTCTCGCCGCCAGCGGATTCGAGGCGCGGGCGGCGTTCGACGCGCTCCCGGCGTGGTCACGTACGTTTCGTGCGCTCACGGTGCTCTGGCGGGCGGGGTCGACCGAGCCCGCGAAGATCGGCCGCGCCTTGTCCGAAATCGGCCCGCGATGCCGGATACATCCCACGGCCGTGGTTGAGGCCTGCCGGCTGGGCGCCGACGTCGAGGTGGGAGCCTTCGCCGTCGTGCGCGGCTCGGTGGTGGGTGATGGCGCCCGGATCGAGGAGCACACCTACGTTGGGCTGTCGGTGGTGGGCGCTGGCGCCCAGGTGGCGCGACACACGATGGTCAACCTGTCGGTGCTCCTCCCTGGTGCGCTGGTGAGCGCGGGAGACGGCTTTCAGCTTTGTCTTTTTGGACGCGACAGCTTCGTGGCGCGCGGTGTGACCGCCCTCGACCTCTCGTTTGGGAAACCGATTTCGGTGGACCATGACGGGGAGCGGCGCTCGAGCGAGAGTTGGTTCCTCGGGGTAGCCCTGGGCCACGGGGTGCGTGTTGGCGCCGGCGTGCGCCTCGCTTATGGGCTCGCGGTGCCCAACAACAGTTTGCTCGTGGCGCCAGCGGATGATCTCGTCCGTCGGATTGAGTTTGGCGAAGGCGCGCTTTCGGCGCGGCAGGGGGTGGCCGTCCCGGTCACCCGAAAGGAGGCAGAATGACGCCAGGTGCACGATCGGCTCACGACTCTACGCCGCCGTCGAGGCCCTCGCGGCCAAACGGTCTTGGCGGATGTGTCCTGCTGTGCCTCGGGTCGCTGAGCTGTGGTGAGGGTCTGACCGAGACCCCCAAGACCACCCCGACAGGCGACTCCGCCACCATCCCGAGCACCACGGAGGACTGTCGGGTGACGCTCACCCTCGACGACACCACCGGCGCGAGCGCCATCTACGTCGCTGGCACCTTCAACGACTGGGATCGGCTGGCCAACCCGCTCACCCGGGACGGGACCCGCTGGACTGTCGAGCTCGAGCTTGACGCAGGCGCGTGGCCCTACAAGTTCGTGAAGGTGTACGACGATGGCGCCGGCAGCCTGAGCTGGGCCTGCGACCCCAATGCGGACGCGATCCAGTGTGACGAAGGATATACCTGGGATCCCTCATGTAACGACGGCGCGGCGTGTAACAGCCTGCTGCTGGTTGAAGAATGCGGGCGCCCGAGCTTGACCGTCTCCGACCTTCACATCGACCGGGAGGCGCTCAGCCTTGCGGTCACCCTGACGGTCACGGGAGCGCCGGTGGATCTCTGGGCGACCCTAGACGGCGCGGACGTCACGAGCGCGCTCGTGGAGGTTGATGGCGGCTTTCGTTTCGAACAAGTCGGGCTCTCCGCCGGGCGCCACACCTTCCGCGCGGGGGCTTCCGACGCGCTGGGCGGCGAGATCGAGCCCGTCTATGTCCCGGCGTGGTTGGACAGCCGGCGGTGGGACTCTGGTCTGCTGTATTTCGTGTTTGTTGATCGCTTTGCCAACGGCGACAGCGGCCTGGACGGATCCGAGGGTGCGACCGCGACCGGCGGCGACTTCGAAGGAGGAGATTGGCAGGGGGTGATCGACCGCCTCGACGAGCTGGATGCCCTGGGGGTCACGGCGCTGTGGCTGACCGCAGCCCTCCAGAACGCGGGCGGCGCCTTCGATGGCCGCTGCGGCGCCACGTACTCGGCCTACCACGGCTACTGGGTGACCGACCCTGCGGCGCTCGAGGAGCATTTTGGCGATGAAGCTACATTCTCGGAGCTCATCGCCGCCGCTCACGCGCGGAACATCCGCGTGTTGGTGGACGCGGTCGCCAACCAGCTACACCAGGACCACCCCTACGTGAGCGCCCACCCCGAGTGGTTCTCCCCGATGACGATCTGCGAGGAGGATGAGGACGGCAACGGAGTGACCAACTGGGATCAACGGCCAGAGACCTGCTGGTTCGACGACTACCTTCCCGACGTCAACTACTACGACGCGGGCGCGCTCACCGCCATGGTGGAGGACACGGTCGACTTCGTGAAGACCTGGGGCGTGGACGGCTACCGGGTGGACGCGGTCAAACATATGCCCCACTCCTTCCACTACAACCTCTCCGGCCGCCTCGCGACCGAGGTGGAGCACCTTGAGGCCGGCGGAGACGAAGACTTCTACATGGTAGGCGAGACCTTCTCGGGCGACCGGGGCCTGATCCTCTCCTACGTCGACGATCATCAGTTGGACGGGCAGTTTGACTTTCCGTTGTATTGGGCAATCGTCGCTGCGTTCGCACGAAACGAGATCGGCCTCTCGAGCGGCGACGGCTCCCTCGCATCAGTCGCCGCAGCGTCCCAGTCGGAGTTCGCTGGCCACCTCATGAGCACGTTCCTCGGGAATCACGACGTCGTACGGTTCATCAACCAGGCGAACGGCGAGGTGGCCTCCTTGTACGGTGACGCGACGTGTGACAGCGACGGCACCCTCCGAGAACCTGCCCAATCTCCCAGTAGCAGCGTGCCGTACGAGCGTCTCCGCCTCGCCTGGACCTTCCTGCTGACCCAGCCGGGGCTACCGCTGGTCTACTACGGGGACGAGCTCGGGCTCCCAGGGTTGAACGACCCCGACAACCGGCAGATGATGCGTTTTGATGCAGAGCGCTCCGCCGACGAGCAGGCGACCTGGGACCATGTCGCGGCCCTCGGCCAGGCACGACGCGCGCACCCCGCCCTGTCGTCGGCGTCCGGTGTGGAATGGTGGGGGGGAGAGGCAGATTTCTACGCCTACACCCGCGTGGCCGACACCGAGGCGGCCCTGGTACTGCTCAACCGTGCCGTCACGAGCCGAACGGTCGAAAATGGGCTTGGCTGGGCGGGACTTCCAGAGGGCGCCTGGACGGACCTGTTGACCGGCGACGTGTTCAACTCCAACGGCGACCGCCTCACCGTAGAGGTGCCGGGGCGAGGGAGCCGCGTGTTGGTGCGCGGCATCTGAGCAAGCGGGTCAGGAGGGCACCCGGAGGCGAGCGCCGCCGGGACGGCCCCGGGCGCGATTGCTCTCAGGGGCAGGCCTGGTTGGTAGCGCCGGGTGTGCCGTGCTCGTCGTCGTCAGTGTCCGCGCTGTCGTACCAGGTCCAACCCGGATCATTGACCGCCGCGCTGGTCGAGCACCAGAAGTTGAGGTCGTCGTTCTGGCCACCCGTCATCGTCGTCGGGTCGAGGGACATCGAATAACGGGCATCCCTGGGCCAATATCCGTTCGTGTCATCATAGGTCCAGTGCACGGAGTCGATCGCCGGGTCACCTACGCCGCCGAGGCCAACGATCAGGAAGAGCTCGTCCTCGTCCCGCTGCAGGTTGAAGGTATTGTCCCAATAGAGGCCGCTCGCGCTCGACTCCTCCGCTTCATTTCCCCACACATAGTCACACCACAGCGGGTATGAAGCCGTAGATGATCCTTCATAATCATCCGTCTTGCAGAGGACGGCGTAGCCCCCGGCTGGCACCAACACATCGGCCGCAGGATCGATCTGGAAGGAGTCGATCACCTCGACCCCGGAGATCGGCGCGTCGCGGACCACGTACCAGTTGTCCAGGTAGATATCCCGTGAGCTCGTGTTGTAGACCTCGAACCACATCCCGTCGGACTGAGTGGACGTCTCCCCGAAACGCGGCTGCCGATGCACCTCGGAGAAGATGACGTCGCCTTCGAGGATGAAGTCTTCGTCTACCCACGAGTCGCAATCATTGTCGGCGGAGTCTTCGACTTCGACACCCGCCGGATAGCAGGTCGCGTTGGTGTCGTCGCAGTCGCCGTCGTGGTCGGTGTAGCCGGTGGGCACCTCGCACGCGTCGGCCGTCTCGCTCGTACCCCAACCGTCACCGTCGTCGTCCCGATACCAGGTGAGCGCGCCGTCCGCGTCGGACCCGTCGGCGCTCCCGTCACAGTTGTCGTCGATCCCCCCGTTGCACACCTCGGTCGCGTCAGGGTGTACGCCGATATCCCCATCGTCGCACTCCTCGCAGGCGCGCCAGCCGTCCCCATCCGCGTCTACGTTGCCGACAGAACCGTCGCAGTTCAGGTCGGTCGGATCGTCGCAGGTTTCGGGGGCGCCGGGGTAGACGTCGGCGGAGAGGTCGTCGCAGTCGGTGTCGCTGGTGGCGTAGCCGCTCGGCAAGCTCCCGCAAGCCAGCGTCGACGCCCCGGATCCGTACCCGTCACCATCCTGATCGAGCCACACCTCGTACGCACCCTCATCGACAGCGCCGTCACAATTATCGTCCTTGTCATTACAACTCTCGGCAGCGCCCGGCGAGACCGCCGGGTCCGAGTCGTCGCAGTCATCACACGCCGGGGCACCATCCCCGTCGGCGTCCAGGTTCCCCGGCAGACCGTCACAGTTCAGGTCGACGGCGTCATCACAGCTCTCTACGGCGCCCGGGTAGACCGCGGCGTCCTGGTCGTCACAGTCTTCCGCTTCCGTGATCCCGTCACCGTCGGCGTCCACCGGGCCGACGCCCGTCGGGGGCGTGCTCTCTTTCGGCGGGCTCGTGGGGTCGGGCGTACCGCAGGCGACGAGCGCGGTGGCGAGGAAGACAAGACGCATGAGAGCTCCTTTGTGGCGCCCGACTCCCGAGCGTGCTGGCCCGGGGACCCGGCCCCTCTCGCAGGATAGCCACAAAGAGGCGGCGGTTGTTTGTCACCCCTTGTCGTGAAGGGGGGTGTAGGCAAACCGGGCGCCGCGCCACGCAGAAGGTGTTGACCGCATCAGGCGTTCCGCAGGTTGAACCACAGCGCCGCGCGAACCGGCTGGAGGAAAACCGCGGGCCCTGAGCGAGCCCGACCCAGGGCGCGGCGAGGTCGGTCTCGCACAAGGGAGGCGACGGATACGTACGTTCGTACGCCGAGGAGCCGAGCGCGGAGAGGCCGGCCGCAGTAGCCCCGAGGCCCACGCAGCCGGGACGGGACGCCGTCTACACCCGCATCAGGGACAGTCGTAGTTGTCCGCGCCCGGGCTACCGTGTTCGTCGTCCTCGTCGTCGCTCGTCCCGACGTTGTCGTACCACGCCCAGCTGGTGTCGTTGGTCGCGCCCGCGGTGCCGCACCAGTTCGCGATCTCGTCGTTGAGCTCACCGTCAACCGCGGCCGGGTCCAGATTCAGCGAGAAACGGGCGTCACGTGGCCACTCACCGTTGGTGGAGTCGTAGTACCAGTAGACGTCGTCGATGACCACACCGTCTTCCATCGTACCCAGGTACAAGCTGATAGAATCCTCGTCACGCTGGAGGTGGAAGGTGTTGTTCCAGTACACGTCGGAGGCGTTGTTGGCCTCGCCCTCACGGCCCCAGAAGTAGTCGCAGCTCAGCGGATACGCGGCCACGGAGCCCTCGAAGTCGTCCCCGAAGCAGAACACCGCATAGCTCGCCGCCGGAACCACCACCGTCGAGGCCGGATCCACCTGGAAGAGGTCGATGTCGAAGGCCGAGCTCGCGATGCCCGCTCGGGCGATCGTCCAGTTTGAAAGATCGATATCCCGGCTACTGGTGTTGTAGATCTCGAACCACTGCCCGTCATCGTTGGTGGAGATCGCCCCAAATCGCGGCTGACGATAGATTTCGGTGACCACCAGATCCCCGACGTCTACGAAGTCGTCGTCCACCAGCCCGTCGCAGTTCTGGTCCAGACCGTCATCGATCTCAGGCTGGCCTGGGGACACGAGCTCGTCCGCGTCATCGCAGTCACCGTCGTCAAGCACCCAGTCGGAGCCCGGGGGGCAGCCCTCGGAGCTCGCGCCGGCGCCGTAACCGTCGCCGTCGGCGTCTTCGTAGTAGGTGCCGAGGTCGACCGCGTCGGTGTCCACCACGCTGTCGCAGTTGTCATCTACGCCGTTACACACCTCTGTCGCCCCAAAATACACCGTCGGATCCATGTCGTCGCAGTCCTCCGGGTTGCCTGCGTACCCGTCCGGCGCGCTGCACGCTTCGACCGTGTCCACTGCGGCGTCGCTGCCCTCTCCGTCACCGTCGGCGTCCCGGTACCAGACGGCGGCGCCAGTCGCCCCGGCCTCATCGGCCTCGCCGTCGCAGTCATCGTCGATCTCGTTGCAGGTCTCGACGGCGCCGGGGTTGACCGCCGCGTCGGCGTCGTCACAGTCAGTGTCGTCAGCGACAAAGCTGGAATCCGGCTCGCACGCCGTCTCCGCGAGGTCCCCGTCGCCATAACCATCCCCGTCAATGTCACCGTACGCGGTGATCGCGTCTTCACTGCTGGCGTCGTCTACGAGGCCGTCGCAGTTGTTGTCCAGGCCGTCGCACCGCTCCACAGCGGCGGGCGAGACCGCGGCGTCGGCGTCATCGCAATCGGTGGCGTCGAGCACGTAGCCCACCGGCTGGGCGCAATCGGACACGCTCGGGGCGACAGAATCGCCATAGCCGTCGCCGTCGACGTCCAGATACCAGGTGCTGTCGGTGAGTCCAGGGTCGTCGGCGTCGGTCAACCCGTCGCAGTCGTTGTCGGCGAGGTCGGCGCAGAGCTCGGGCGCGCCAGGGTTGGTCGTGGCGACGCTGTCGTCACAGTCCCCCGAGACCAGCGCGTAGCCCGCGGGGGGCTCACACGCCTCGGTGGTGCTGGTGTCGTCGCCATAACCGTCGGCGTCCAGATCGAGGTAGCTGATGAGGGTCACGCCCTCGTCGACCACGCCATCGCAGTTGTTGTCGATCGTATCGCACACCTCGACCGCGGAGGGGCTCAACTCGGAGTTCGTGTCGTCGCAGTCCGTACCGTCGGCGATGAGGCCCTCTGGCGCCTCGCAGGCAACCACGGCCGTCGCGGGGTCGCCGTGACCGTCGCCGTCTGCGTCGGAGTACCAGGGTGTGCCTGAGCTCTCTCCGTCAATCGCGCCGTCGCAGTCGTTGTCGACCCCGTCGCACAGCTCGGCGGCGCCGGGGTAGGTCGTGGCCGCCGCGTCATCACAGTCGGTGTTGTCTTCCACGTATCCGGGGGTGGTGTCGCAGCCGCCTACGCTCACCGCGGCGTCACCGAATCCGTCACCATCCGCGTCCGCGTACAGGGCCTCTGGCGCGTCGTCGTCGGTGTCGCCGTCGCAGTTGTTGTCGATCCCGTCGCACACATCGGCCGCGTCTGGGTTGATGGTGTCGTCACTGTCGTCGCAGTCATCCCCGACCACGACGTAGCCGCGGGGAAGGTCGTCGGCGCACGCTTCGGTCTCTCCGGAATCGTCCCCGTAGCCGTCGTCATCGTCGTCCGGGTAGGCGGCGATCAGGAGGTCTTCGTCGATATCGCCCGAGCAGTTGTTGTCGATGCCGTCGCACTCCTCGTTGGCGATGGGGCTGACGTTGTCGTTCTCGTCGTCGCAGTCACCCGCGCCGACCCCGTAGTCGTCGCCGTCCTGGTCGTCGTCGTTGCCGTCGCAGTCCTGATCGTTGCCGTCGTACCAGATCTCCTCCGCGTCGGGGTTGACGCCGGCGTCGTCGTCATCACAGTCCCCATCCGCAAAAGTGTAGCCGTCCCCGTCACGATCCGTCTCCTCGGGGACCTTGCTCTCCAGCTCGGTGCCCGCCGTACATCCCGCCAACAGCCCCCAGAGCATCAGCTTCGTCAAACGCATCTCCCTCTCTCCTATTGGCGTGAGGCTAACCCGATCCGTGCAGGCGCCACGCCCCGAAAGCCGAGGCCGTCCGGGGCTCGGCTGAGCGGATCTGGACGGCATCCCGTCCCGGAGGCGTCCGCCTCGGCGGCTACTCCAGGCCGAGCACGCCGCGTGCCTCCCCCGGCGCCGCCGAAGACGCCCGGAGCGCTCGACGATTGATCAGGTAGACTCTACCATACATCCAGGTCGCCACTACACCGGCACCACCCGCCACCCAGGTGGCCAGATCGAGGCGCACCCCCAACATCGCTCCGATCATGGCAATAGCCACCGCAAACGCGGTGATCCGGCCAGCGAGGTTGGTGCGTGGCGGTGGGGCGCGGGAGAGACGAAAATCGGCGAGCAACAGGAAGAACATCGGAAGCTGCAGTATCTCCCTGGAGAACCACAACAACAGCCACCAATCGGGCACGCGGTCGGTCGCGCCGAGGGTCCACGCCAGATTGACGTGCAGGATCTTGTCGACCCAGCCGTCAAACATCGCCCCCGCGCGGCTGCAGCTCCGGGTACGCCGGGCGACCTCGCCATCGAGCACGTCGGTGGCCAGCGCAACGAGATAGAGACCTAACAACCACGGAGTTCCTGCGGTGAGCGGGAGCACCACCGCGATGCCCAGCCGCAGCGCGGTGAGCGCGCTCGCCCAGGAGTATAGGTCCGCCACCCGTACCGGCGCCGCCTCTGCGGGCCGACGGTCAACGGAATTACGCCCGACCGACGCAGTGTGTGCACGCTCGGCGACGACTATGCGGGTTGCGGCCGACATCGAAGCCCTGCTTAACCCGACTCTGCCGGGAGCCGTGGGGCTCGTAACGCCGGCCACGACTCCGCGGGCGCGGCTACGCTCCGCGCCGGTTAGAAGGCCGCACCTGGAGCTCCCGTGGGTCTACTTCGTACTTTCGCTCGTCGGGTGCGTGACCGCCTCACTGGCGCACCGGCCACCCACAGCGCGCCACCCCCGCGGGTGCCAACCCCGCCCAAGCCGACGCCCGTGATCGAGGAGGACGAAGCAGCGCGCCTATCGAACATGGAGCGGACCGCGCAAGAGGTGAAAGAGAGGATCGACGCGGGGGAGCCGGTGGTGCTCCTCGACGTGCGCCAGCCCTTTGAGACGGCCGGCGGGATCATCCCTGGGGCGATCCTCATCCCGCTCAATGAGCTGCCCAAACGTTGGCAGGAGATCAAGGACCGGGACGAACTGGTGATCTACTGCGCCGCCGGGATGCGCTCCTTCCAAGCGGCGGCCTTCCTGCGTGACCAGGGCATCCAGAACGCGATCTCGATGGAAGGCGGAATTTCGGCGTGGAGCGAGATCGGCGGCCCCGTCAGGCCGCCAGGCTGAGTCGCGACGTGAGTGTGCCGTGGACGGTCGTAGGCGCCGGCCGGGTCGGGAGCGTACTCGCTCGCCGGGCGGGCACGCGGACGCTCCGGCGTGACGACGTCGAGGCGCCACGAAGTGACGGGCCCGTGGTGGTCGCGACCCGGAATGACGACCTCGACGCCGTCCTGACCCGCCTCGACCCCGCGGTCTGGCCGCGGGTGGTGCTGGTGCAGAATGGGGTGCTCGATCCCGTGCTTCGGCGGATCGGGCTCTCCGCGGCAGGTGTGCCAGACAATGGACCCTTGGTGACGTTGGGCCTCCTCTATTTTGCGGCGTCTGCGCGCGACGGCCTCGCCGTGCCCGGCGGTACCTCGTGGTTCTGCGGCCCGGAGGCCGCGAACATGGTGGCGGCTTTTACGGAGCTAGGTCTCCCCGCGGGCCAGCTCGGTCCCGCGGACCATCGCGCCGCCACCGGCGTGAAACTTTCATGGAACCTAATCTATGGCCTGTTGGGAGAGCTCGAGTGGCGCGCGGGTCGGCCCAACCTTGTGGCGGCTGTCACCGAGGCGCGCCGTGCGGACTGCGTGGCGCTCTGCTCCGAGCTCCGCCCGGTGCTGACTGCATGGCTCGGCGCCGATCCCGGGCCGCTGGTGGCCGATCTCTTTGCCTACTCCGCGAGGATCCCGGACTTCCCGGTGAGGTTGCGTGAGCTGTCGTGGCGGAACGGCGCCCTCGCGGCGGAGGCGGCACGAGCGGGGCTTCCGACGCCGCTCCACGACGCCCTCCTCGCTCGGGCGACCAGCTGATCCCCCGGCCTTTGTCGTCGCGGGGCTCCACCGCTTTGGGTACGCCCAGCTTGCGGCCAGCCGAGCGATGGCGCGCTATGCTCGGCGCGTGAAGCTCCAACGTGATCGGTTCCTGCGCCGCGGCGACTACATCTACGGCTCTTTCGTAAAGCCCGAGATCGTTGACGGATACATCAACGCGGTCAATCCGGGAGATCGGTCGGATACCCTTGGTCGTTTCCCGTTCTCGACGCGAAACGTGGACGACGCGGTGGACGCCGCGAGCCGTGGCGGCCGCAGCTGGCGGCGCGTCGGCCTGATGGAGCGCGCGGCGGCGGTGCGGCGTTTTCGCGATCACCTCGCGGCCCAACAGGAGCCCCTTGCACGGGTGGTTTCGCGCGAAACCGGCAAACCGCTCTGGGAGGCGCGGCAGGAGGTGGCCACGTCGGTGCGGGCGATCGATCTCTACCTCGACGACGGCCTCGCGCTCATCGCGCCGCGTCTGATCGAGGAGATTGGAGGTAGAACCGACTACGTGCCGCGAGGCGTCGTGGCGATGGTGTGCCCCTACAACGTTCCGGCGCTCCTCGGGTCTACGCTCAGCGCAGCGGCGATCCTGGGCGGCAACGCGTTGGTGATGAAGCCCAGCAAATTCACCCCTGGAACTGGACAGTTCATCGCCGAGCTCTGGGATCGGTGTAAGCTACCGCGAGGCGTATTCAACCTCGTGCTCGGCTCCGCGAGCGTCATTGGGCAACGGCTGATCAGCAACCCGGGGATTGACGCCCTGATCTTCCATGGCTCCGCCGAGGCCGCGCGGGAGATCCGCCGCACGTTGGCAGATCGTCCGGAAGTGGCAACGCTTTTCCAATGTGGCGGGAAGGGCCAGGCCCTGGTCCTCGACGACGCGGAGATCGACCGGGCAGTGTACGAGGTGCTGGTCGGCGCCTTTTTATCCTCCGGCCAGCGGCATAATTCCACGGCGCGTGTGATCGTCACCGAGAGGGTGTTCGAGACTTTCACGTCGCAGCTCCTCCGCCGCGTGCGGAACGTTCGGGTAGGCTACTTCACCGACCCTGACGTGTTCATGGGTCCGCTGATCTCCGAGATATTTCGGGCAAGATTCAGGAAGTACAACACCAACCTCATCGCGCGGGGTCACACCGCGCTCCTCGAAGGCGACGGCATCGAGGTCCCGGGCTTCCGAGGAAACTACGTTCGCCCTGGCATATTTCGCGTGAACTGGGAGAACGGCCACCCCTTCCTCGGGGAGGAGCCGCCCGGGCCTGTGCTCCTCATCTACCGCGTCAAAGGCATAGAAGAGGCGGTCCAGCTTCACAACCAGTCGGTGTTCCGCGGGGCGACGGCCGTCTTCACCCGACCGGACAACCCACACCTGCCCGAGCTCCGAGACGCGCTCCGTACGGGCGTGCTCAACGTCAACCGCGGCACCATCGGCAGCTCCCTCCGCCTCCCCGCGGTGGGTATGGGTCGATCAAGCAATGGAATTCCGGCAGGCGTCGAGGCAATGCGCTTCCTGACGGCGCCCAGAGCGAGCCTCACCGAACCCCGGCCCTTCGACCCCGCCGCGCTGGTCCCTGGCATCGGCTGGGAGCAGCAGCAGCCCCATGGGGACGACACCGATCCCGGGTGATCGCCCGGGATATCGGGACTGAGGGCGGCTGGTCAGCGGATGACCACCATGGAGCCGACGGGCAACGCCTGATAAACCGCCTCGACGTCCCGGAGATGGAAGACCACGCATCCCCAGGACTTATGCCGGCTGTCCGCATCGTCCCACTCCTCGGCCCAGCCGTGGAGCCCGATGCCGCCGCCGAGCCGAGTGGACTGAGAGGTCAAGGCCCGCGCCGACCAGGCTTTCGTGATCGCCGCGGCGCGCTCCGGCGTCACCCAGCCCGCTTCGAGCCCGCGGGCGGCGTCCCACGGGTTGGGGTAGTTCAGCTTGGTCCAGAATCCGCCGTAGTAGGCGCCATAAGGCTCGCCGAACGGTCCCGTGGACTTTCCAGTCACAAAGTACATTCCCCGCGGTGTACGGTTGTCCCCTTGGTGCTCCTTCGCGCCCTTGGCCTGACCAAAACTCACGGCATACCTGCCGATTTCTACGCCACTTCGCCACAGGATCATGCCATAACGTTCGAGGCTCATCACCGCGACCGCAGGCTCGGCGTGCGGATCAAAAAGCTTGGGTAACCTGGAGATCCACGCCGAGGGATCCACCGGCACACCGTCCAAGGTGAGGTCCAGGCGGCCGGCGCCGGGACCGAGCGACTGCCCGAGCGGGATACGAGCGCCCGCGGGAACGTCCACCGAGAGACCGGTCCAACGTTGGACCAGCTCAACCTGATCGGCGTTGAGGTAGAGGGTCGACTTGAGGACCACTCCTTCGGCGCTCCGTTCCACAACCACCGCGTCGGCGAGGCTTCGAGCTCCCTTTTCGGGGAGGACTACGCGAGTCGCCACCGGCCACGGCGCGGACCACCACCCATCGAGCCCAGCGAGGTCAGCCTCCAGAGGATAGGGGAGTTTTTCGGCTGGAGTGCCCCGTGAACCGACGTTTTCTGACGCGTCGCCTCCGCCGCTCCTCGCGGCCTCGACGACGGGCTCAGCCGCGACGCGCTCCTCGCCCACGACACAGCCTCCCAGAGCGACCACACCACTGAGGTAGCGCCACACCCTGTTCATCGGCCCCCCAAGTCAAACAGCACGAGCTGACCCTCACGCGTGCGCTCCTGGGCACCCCCCGCGACGAGCGCCGCCGCGAGCTCGCCGGCACGTTGCCCGAGGCCGTCCCGGTGGAGCATCACCTGGGTCACCCCTGCCGCGCGAGCGCCAACCAGATCGGGAGGGGTTGGCGTCAGCTGTTCGAGGGGGTCCCAGCTCCGGAAGCTCGTGAGCCAGCCTGCCGGAGCACGTGCGCCCACCCCGTTGAAGTCGGGAGCCCAGGGGCTCGCAGCGCCATGCTGGAGCTGAAAATAAAGGAGATACCTTGCTCGTGGCCGAGAGAGGTTGATCACGCCGGGTGGCATAGCTACCGGACCGGGCACCTCCAACAGCAGCGGTCCGCGCACCTGGTCGTAGATCCCGGGAACCTCCGCGTCAGCTGACGGAATCAATGGTTCAACCGGTGAAAGGAGTAGCCCCTCCATCATGATCGCCAACGCGACCCAGCGGCTGAGCCCCTTCGCCTCCACGGCCATACCCGCCAGCCATCCGAACATGAGTAAGGTGCCCGCATGCCAGCGATAGGCGAACCGGACGCTTCGCAGCACCGGCAGCTCGTACCAGGGCCCCCACCCGGTGGAGAGCACAAAAAACCCAAGCGCCACCAGCAGGATAGGCAGGCTCCGGCGGGGAGCGACGTGAACCTGCATCAGCGCGAGCCCCGCGGTGATCCAGCCCAGGTAGTTGTTGATCGCGAAGCTGTCCTCACCGGGCAACACACCCGGACGCGGGATCTTCAACGTGGCGCCCATCAGGCTACGCACCGTAGGATCCATTGGCGCAATGCCGGGAAAGGCCTCGGCGAACGAAACCAACGCCGGCGCCGCGAGCCCGAGACCGCCCAAGAGCACCATCCACTGGCGCCGGTCGACCAGGAGGGCGCTCAGCACCACCAGCGACACCCCGACCATACCAAGGTACCAGCTCGACCATATGGTAAGTCCCAGAGCCAGGGTCGCGCGCGCGGGATGCCCGGCCGCCAACGCCCACCCCAGGAGCGCGAGGGTCCAGCCATCGGTGCCCTCTACGATGCCTTCGACCGAATAACCATGAAAAAACGGCGAGGTGCCGTAGATGGCCCCCGCGACCAGCGCGCCCCGCTCGCCGAGACCCGCCGCACGCCCAGCGCCGTAGGCCGCGAACACGGTCAGGCCCCTGGCCAGGAGGATCAACAGGTTGTAGCTGAACACCACACCAAAGAGCGGCACGAGCACCGTAGCCGCCCAGCCGTGGAGCGGCGAGCTGTAATAGAAGCCCATGCCCTCGGGCGCGGCCAGCGATGTTGTATAGTTTGGAAGCCATGAAGGAGCGCTCACGAACCACCCGAGCCCCCACACTGACGGGTAGAGGTCGGTATAGGGC
Organism: Deltaproteobacteria bacterium; assembly: GCA_947486185.1. Lineage (GTDB taxonomy): Bacteria > Myxococcota_A > UBA796 > UBA796 > SXON01 > CANKTH01. The sequence continues at coordinate 32,708 of CANKTH010000020.1, read as the reverse complement.
GAGCCCAGGATGCCTCCGCGCATGAGCGCGGGAATTGCCGGACCGAACGCCCACAATACGGAGAGACCGAGCGCGACGCGCCAGCCGCCCGGTGTCTCCTTGCCGCGTAGGCCCAGCCGCATGTCCGCCGTTATCAAGAAACGGTCGTGGGGGCCCCGTGACCGGCGAGGTGCCTGACGGCAGCGGCGTTGCGGAAAGAGGGCGCGACTCCCCCGATGAGCCACGACCGTCTGCGGCGGATAGACCGGCCCCATGTCGCCCCCTCACGCCCGTCCCCGCCCCATCTCCGACGCCGCCCGGGCCGCGGCGGAAGAGCGCATCTCTCACCTCCAACATGGTGAAGGGGCGATCGGCAGGCTCGGGGAGCTCGCGGTCTGGTGGAGCGGCGTACGGGGCGTTCTCACCCCACCACAACGCCCCCGGCTGGTGGTGTTCGCGGCCGATCACGGGCTCCGGAACGCAGGCGTGACGGGGCGAGGGCCTGACGACGGGCCGCGCCTCGCCGCGGAGCTGGCGGCGGGCCGGGCGGCGGCCGCGCTGGTCGCGAAGCGCCTGGGCGTTGAAGTAGAGGTGGTGGACGTCGGCCTGTGCGGCGAGCGCATCCCCGGGATCCGGGACCGGCGGGTCCGCGATGGAACCGGCGATCTCCGCCTGGAGTCGGCGATGAGCCGCGCGGAAGCCGAAGCCGCGATCCTCGCAGGACAAGCGGTGGCTCGCGAAGCTACCGCAGCCGGGGTGGACCTCCTGGTGGCCGGGGAGCTCGGCGTCGGCGGCTCCACCGCGGCAGCCGCGGTTTTGTCGGCGTTGGCGGCTACACCGGGCAAGCTGACGGCCGGTCGCGGCAAAGGCCTCGATGATCGCCGGGTGGGCCAGAAGGTCCGGATCATCGATGAGGCCCTCGCGCGGACACGGCCTGATCGGCACGATGCGATCGGGGTGCTCGCCGCCGTCGGAGGGCTCGAGCTCGGGGCGATCTGCGGGCTCTGCCTGGAGGCGGCGGCGGCGGGGGTGCCCGTCCTGCTCGATGGTCTCGGGAGCACGGCGGGGGGACTGCTCGCGAGCACGCTTGAGCCGGGAGTAGGTGCCTATCTGTGGATCCCCCAACAATCCTCGGAGAACGCCCACTGGGCCGCATGCCGATTGCTCGGGCAGGAGCCGCCGACGGAGCTCAAGATCGTGCAGGGTGACGGGCTGGGAGCGCTCCTCGGCGTACCGCTGCTTCGCGCGGCCACGGCGCTGCTCGGTTCAGAATAGACCCGGTGCTAGGCGACGAACGGGCCCATGAACTGCGCCAGGACGTCGACCATCCGCGCGTGGTCTTCGCGGCCACACATCTCCCGGATCGAGTGCATCGACAGCATCGGATTCCCGAGGTCTGCCGTGCGGATTCCGAGCTCTGCGGCGACGATGGGACCAACGGTCGTACCGCACGCCAGATCGGCTCGGTTGACGAACCACTGGCCCGCGACCCCTGCGCCCTCCATCACGCGAAGCAGAAGCGCGGCGGTCTCCGCTTCAGTGCCGTAACGTTGCGAGGAGTTCTGCTTGATGACCGGGCCGCCGTTGAGCACGGGCATGTGGGCGGCGTCATGCCGATCGGCCCAGCCCGGGTGTACCGCGTGCGCCATGTCCACCGAGAGATGCCAGGAATTCGCGAGTGCGCGACTGAGCCCCGGCGCGCCCGCAAGCCGCTCCAACACCGAAACAAGCAGACGGGAGGTCGCTCCGCGCGCGGAGGTGGACCCCACCTCCTCGTGGTCGAATAGCGCGATCACCGCGGTGCTCTCCCGGTCGGGCGCCACCCGGAGCAGCGCTTCGAGCGCGGCGTGGCTCGAGCCCAGGTTGTCGAGCCGGCCCGAGTAGATGAACTCGCGGTCGAGCCCCCCCACGGCCGCGTGGGTCACGTCGTAGAGGCACAGATCCCAGGTGAGCACATCCGACGCTTCAACCTCGAGCTCGGCCGCGAGCGCCGCGCGGAGGGGATCCGCCTCGCCCCTGTCCAATCCCAGCACCGCGGGGAGCTGGGTGTGTGGGTTGAGCTTGAGGCCTTCGTCGTTGACGGCACGGTTGAGGTGGATCGCGACGTTGGGCACCCGACACAAGGGGCGCCGCAGGTCGACCAACCGGCGCGTTTGCCCGGCGCTGCTTCGTACAAATACCTGGCCTGCAAGTCCGAGATCCCGGTCCGTCCACGTGGCCTGGAGCACGCCGCCGTAGACCTCCACCCCCAAGCGCACATAGCCGTGGCTCCGGATGAGCGGTTGGGGCCGGATCCGCAGGTTGGGAGAGTCGGTGTGCGCGGACACGAGTCGGAAACCGGACTCTTCGGCCGCCTTCTGCCCGACTACCCACGCGACGATGCTGCCCGAGCGGAGCACAAACGCCCGCTGCCCCGCCTCGACGGCCACAGCGGGTGCGCGTTCGTCCACCTCCAAGAATCCGGCGGCCCGGAGCGCGGCCCCTGCCTCCGCCGCGGCGTGCCAGGGGGTCGGCGCCTGATCCAGAAAACGAAGGAACTTGGGGACGAGGGTCTGATCCATCACGACTCCGGCCGGCCGGGCTAGCGGTCCCCCCGGCGGGGTGGGTGCGGGACCTCGTGGGTCGGCTGATAGGCGTTGGTGTAGTACCCGGTGCCTTCGACAGGCCGAAGCGGTGAGTCGCGACGGGAATACACCTCGTCCCGGATGAACGCCACCAGGAGCTGGCGACCCGGCTGCCCGTGCCGTAACCAGCGGCTCCGGATCAGGCCGAAGACCTCCTCATCGCTGGCCTTTGGGGCGTTGACCAACCGGCGCATCGCCACGTCGAGCGACGCTGCGGTGGCAGGAGTGAGGTCGACCTGGGCCTCTTCGAACACATCTTTGAGCCAGTCCAGGTATGCCGCCATGCTCTCTCCCGGGCCGCGAGAGCTAACCGGCCGGGGCCGGCTTGTCCCGCGGCGCCACGTGCTCGATGGGTCGGTAAGGCGCGGCCCCGGGTACGTCAAAGCGGAGCAGATCCAGGCTCCTGGTCATCGCCGACAGCTTCTGGGCGTAGCGCGGATCGCTCGCGTAGACGCCCTGTAGCGCGCGGGCGTACGCGTCCGGGTCCTCCGCCACCGCGCGGGCGTGGGCGTACCGTCGGCTCTGGCTCAAGAGCCGGGCATGATCGGCGATGGACTCACCGATGTTGTGATAGCTCCGGAAGGAGTGGACGGGCCGGCTCCGCTGCGAGCCGCGGTACTCCACCACACGGCGCTGCAGACTGCCTGCGGTCCCGGTGCCCTTCATGCCAAAAAGCGCATTTCCAGGGGCATTCCTTCCCCAGTTACTCTCCAGGACCGCTTGAACCAGGGTGATGGAGGTGGGCACGTCCAAGGCCCAATCGCCCCAGGTCGCGGCGCCGAGCACCGAGCTGAGGAACTCGCCCCTGAAGTTGGCGGGGAAGGGCCAGGCCTCCAGCAGCGCGTCGTTACGGAGAGTGAGGAGCTCGCGTGCGATGGTGTCGATGGTCTCCACGTCGAGGCTCGTGGCGCCGGAGTCAGAGTCTCGGAGCACCCGGAGGTGATGGAGGAGCTGGCCGATCGTCTCGAGACCGTCGCGCCGGTGCCCCTCGTCAATCAGCCGCGCTGCGCGGTCGACCCGCCCGCGCAGCTTGGCGCCTTCGCTTCGGTGAATGCTGGCATCCGTGTTGTTGAGCGGACCCGCCGCCGGGGGCACGCGCACCAGCGTCAAGACCAACAGCGATACCAACAACAACCAACGCACCCGGCTGAGCTCCCGAGGGGTCGGAGCGTAGCAAATGAGCCTCCGAAGCGGAAGATTGACGCGTCAAGGGTCAAGCCGCGAAACGGGACGCCATTCGGCCTCCTTCGCCAGCTTCAGGAAATGCAGGAATCTGAGGTCAGAAACTGTCCGGACAGCATCTGACCGGGTCCGCGTGACGGCCTCACGGCGCGCGCCGCTGCCCGAGCGCAGGCACTTCTGACGTTCACCCACCTTGTAGCGTGATAAATACGAGCTCAGGGCGGCAGAGGAAGCGGATCCTGGGGGCCTGCCGACGTTCGAGCCCCAAGCCGCGAGAGACGTAGAGGCGGGCGTCACCCTCTTCGGTCAAGCCGTCGGCCTCGTCACGCGAGACGTCGGCCAGGGTGATCAGCGGGCCGATGCCGGGGAGCTGGATCTGCCCCCCGTGCGTGTGCCCGGCGAGGTTGAGGTCGCGCCGCGCGGGGGTGTGCCAGAAGTCGGGCGCATGACCAAGAACGAGGTGAAAGCCAGGGACTTCAGGGAGCGTGAGATTGTCACGCCGGCCGTCCGCGACGGTCAGCCCACTGAGGGTCAAACCGCCGACCTCCAACGTGCTGGTCTCGGTGAGCGGAACGATCGCCGTGCCCTCAAAGATGTCACTCCAACCCGTTTTTTCAACATCACCCTGGACGGCGTAGCCGCCCAGACGCGGACGGAGGCTCTGGAGCAAGGACCTCAGCTTCGCGAGCTCTGGCTCACGGTCGGCCCCGTGATCGAGCTGCAGATAATCTCCCGCAAACAGTACGAGATCGGGATCCTCCGCTCGGATGAGCCGGAAGACCTCCTCTTCGTACGCCCCGATCCGATCCGTCTGGAGGTCGGCCACGAGCGCAATTCGCATCGGCGGACCGGGTAAACTCACGCGGGTGACCTCGAGCCAGCGGGGCTCGATCAGCCACGCGTCCGCCGCCACGAGCCACAGCACGACGGCGACGCCGACGGCGACGCGGTCGCGACGTACCCACACCAGAATCAGCGGCGTGTGCAGGAAGATCCACCAACAAAGTAGCTGCAACACCAGGAACCCATTCGCCCACGCGAGGCGCGACCACAGACCGACGAACACGAAACTCAACAGGGGCCCCAGAATCACGGCTGCGATGATGCCTCGCAGACCGTCTCGCGCGAGGCGGAGGACGAGCAGATCGCCCAACAGCAGAACGAGGTTGCCGCACAAGGATTCCATGCTCCGAACCTAACCACCTGACCGCCCCCACCTGTGGGCCGCACCGAAGGCCCGCCGTTTCGGCACGAGCTCTGCACAGGCGCGTCGCCCTGCTCGGGCGGCTCACCACTCTGGCCGGGCGCCAGACCCCCGAGGATGAGGCTCTGCTTTCCGGGTGGATTGGCATGGTTGAAGCAGCTACGTTAGGCACGCTGGCGCCGAGCGCCGAGCCCAGAGTGCCGCCCGAGACCCTCGCGCGCCAACTCATTCGCACCTTTCCCTTTTCCTTGGAGGCCCCATGAGCGGAGCCGCCCCGTCGTCCTCTCCCTCTCCGACAGCACTTGGCGCCGTGCCCGCCCCGACCACCACGCCGTCGGTCGCGCGCCTTATCGGTGTCCATATCCTGCCGTTCGCTGCGGTCTTTATCACGCCTACCCTCGCGCTGGTGGCCTATTCGCAAGAAGGCTTCGCCGCGTGGACACCGGTGTGGGTACTGTTCGGTATCGTGCCCGTGCTCGACCATCTCAGCGGGATCAACCGCGAGAACCCGCTGTTGCCTCCGAGAATCTCTCGTGCGCTCGCGTCCCTGGCGCTGATCGCAGCGCCCGTGATGTTCGGGGTCATGCTCTTGGGTGTGCGGCAGGTGGCGCTGTCGGTGGGCGCGGCGGCGTGGTGGGACGTACTGGGCTGGACGATCTCGGCAGGCATCTCGGGGGGCATCTCGATCCAGGTGGCGCATGAGCTCATGCACCGTCCCGGGAGAATCGAGCAGCGCGCGGCGGACCTGCTGATGTTGGGCACCTGTTACCCCCACTTCTCGATCGAACACGTACAAGGACATCACAAACACGTGTCCACGCCAGGGGACCCCGCGTCGTCCCGGAAGGGCGAGAGCCTCTATCAGTTTCTGCCGCGAACCGTCATTTGGGGCCTGCGAAGCGCTTGGCAGATTGAGCTCCGTCGCTCGGGAAGTTGGTGGAACAACCGGATGGTCGCCTACGCGCTGGCCCAGCTGGTGCTCATCGGCGCTATCGGGCTGGCCTGGGGGATGCTCGCCGTAGTGGCCTTCTTCGCGCAGGCGATCGTCGCGATAGGTCTCCTCGAGGTCGTCAACTACATCGAACATTATGGTCTTTCGCGGCCTGCAAAGCAGGTGACGCGCCCCGACGGGGTGGTCGAGACCTCGTACGGCCGGGTGCTGCCTCAGCACTCCTGGAACGCGAGTCACCGCGTTTCAAACTGGTTATTGTTGAACCTCGCGCGGCACTCGGATCACCATGCGTTTGCGGCTCGCCCCTACCCCGAGCTCCGCCACTACGAGGACGTCCCGCAATTTCCTACGGGATACGCCGGTATGGTGCTGCTGGCCCTCGTACCACCCGTATGGTTTCGGCTGATGGACCCGCGCGTCGACGCGATACAGCGCTAAGGACAACGTACTCCCGCGACCGCGTCGCGAGGCCCGGGAGCGGCACCCCGCATGCCCGGTTAGCCGCCCGCATCGGGAGGGTCCGGTGAGCGCTGCCCCTACAGGTGGATTGGACGAGTTGACCGACCCGCTCGAGGCAGACTGTAGCGCCTGCTTCTCGCTCTGCTGTGTCGGGACCACATTCACACGGTCCGCAGAGTTTGCCTTCAGCAAAGCCAAGGACGTGCCGTGTCGCCACCTCGAAGAGGGCCCCACCAGCCCCAGGCTCGGCTGCGGCATCCACGGTGCGCTGCGTGACAGGGGCATGGCGGGCTGTGTCAGCTTCGACTGTCTGGGCGCCGGACAACGGGCGAGCGCCGACTGGACGCGCGATCACGGCGCGGGATCGCCACATACTTCGGCGTTATTCCAACATTTCCGGGACCTGGTACGGGTGCACGTCGCGCTCTGGCACGTGCGGGCGGCCGGGGAGCACCTGGACGCCGCGGGCCACCCGGAGCCCGGGCTCCGCGACCGGATCACCGAAGCATACGCCGCGTTGGAGCTGCGCTCAACCACGCCCGCGGCACCTCCGGTCGCGGAGATCGCCCTCGATCCCCTCCTCCGGGAGGTGAGCGAGGCGCTTCGCCCATCGCGCCCCAGCCCTCGCGCCGGGCTGACCGGTCGATCCGCACGCGGCGCCGAGCTCCGTGACGTCTCGCTCGTGGGTGCGCTCCTCCTCGGAGCACAGCTTCAAGGATGTGATCTTCGAGGTGCTGATCTGCGGGGGGCCGACCTTCGCGCCGCGGACCTGAAGGGAGCGGATCTTCGAGGCGCCTTGTTCCTGCGGGATTCTCAGCTCCGCGCCGCGCTGGGCGACCGTGCCACACAGCTCCCAGACCGAAACCGCCGTCCCGAACATTGGGGTTGAGCGCGAGCTCTTGGCGATGACGTGATTGTGGCGGGGCTGCGGGTCGGGTTCGTCAGCCGCGGTCAGGTACACTCTGTTGATGTCGACCCGCCTGATCGCCGGAACGTTGGGGCTCCTGACGGGACTGTGTTGGGTGGGATCGGCGCCCGAGTCATGGACCGCGATGGTCGCGGTGCCAGGGCTCCTGTGGGCGCCTGGACGTCGCCTCGCCGCGCGCTTCACCCAGGAGGCGGAGGAGCGCGAGATCTTCGGATGCCTGCTCTCATTACTCGGCGTAATACCTGGCGTGTTCATGGGGGCCCTCCTGGGTGCGCCCGCCCCCGGAGCGCTCGCCGGCGCCGCCGGAGTGTGGGCGCTCGGAGAGGTGCTGGGCGGACCGGACCCGACCTGGTTGCCGCGCGCGCGTTTCGCCGTGGCCATCGGGGTGGCGGTGATCGGACTCTCCGCCTTGGACCCGCGTAACGGGGTGCTGCGGCCGCTCGAGCAGTACTGGTACCTGGCCGCGGTCGAAGAGGGATGGCAGGGTGAGCTCCCACGGGCTGAGACGACGTGGAGCAGCGTCCGACGTTTTGGTGAGCTCGAGGAAGACGGCGGTTCGGGGCCGAACACGGCGCTCCGACTCGTGACGAGGGAGGTCCGCCCCGCGCTCCTCGGTCCGGCGACCGGTCCCTACTACCTCGTGCTCCAGGCGCCCGCCGGTGCCATCGTCCGCGTCGGGGAAGCAGAGGCCCGTGTCCGAACCGATGTGGTCGAGCAGATCGGCGAGGGCCCCGTGCCGCGCTACCTCGACGTCGGCGTGACGAGCCTGCGAATTGACACGCCGCTCAATCCGGGAGAGAAGCTCGACCTCTACCTCAGCATGCCGGGCCGAAGCGTACTTTACCTCCTGCCTTCCGCGGAGGCGGCCTGGGCGCTGCACGGTGAAGGCGAGCTCCGCCATGTCCACTACTACCAGCTCCTCAACATGGTGGAGCAGCTCAGGTGGGCGCGCGAGCTTCTCGCGGGTCACCGCTGGGTGACCGATGTACAACCTCCGCTATGGAGCTGGCCGCTCGCGGCCGTGCTCGCGATCACGCAGGGTGGCCTGCCCAGCGCATCCGTGCTCCTGCTCGGGGTGCTGATGCTCCTGGTGGTGACCTGTCTGCTGGCGATCCGAAAACTCGCACCGACGGCTCCCTCGCTGACTTGGGTGCTCCCGGCAGCAGCAGCTCTTGTACACGCGCGGCTCCTCTTCGAGCCGGGAAGCCAGGGTATGCCAGATTCCCTCTACGCTTTCGGACTGCTGGGTGCGGCCATGAGCGTCAGCCTCACGGGCACGGGCGGCGACCTTGCCCAAGAACGACGCGTCGCCCTGTACGCGCTCGTGGCCCAACTCTCAAGGTATCCCGGCCTCTTTGTGGTCATGCTCATGGCCCTGCTCGGCGGCCGGCCACAGGCGCTCCTCCGCTCGCTGGGCCTGGTGGGGGCGGCGGCGCTGGCGTTTGGCATCGCGGGCGCGCTCACCGGCGAGCTCTCGGGCTGGGTCGACACGGTGGGCTGGGAGGTGGGGCCGGAGCACTGGCACGGCGACTACGATCCCGTGCGCCTCATCGGCCGAATCCCCACCTTCTTCGGGCTTTGGCTGCTGGCCGCCGGAGGCGCTCCCCTGCTGGCGGCGCTGCGGTGGCCGCGCGCCACGCGGATTTCGCTCGGCGCGGCGCTCCTCTACGCGCTCGTCCTGGGCACCATAGATCACTCTCCTTCTCATTACCTTTTGCCATTGGTCTGGCTCTCGGTGCTCGCGCTCGCTACCACCGTGAGCACGCTGAGGCCCCTCGCGGCGAACCTCCTCTGCGGCCTGGGCTTGTTGGGCTTATGGATGTTTTCCGTCTACGGGACCGTGAGCTGAACCTACCGTTGTACGTTGATCATCGGGACAGCCTGGCGGGGATGGTGGCACGCCCCTCCCCAAGTTGCCCCCAGGTTATCCATAGGGTGCCCCAGGCGCCGTTTCGGTTAGACCGGAGCATGCTCCTGCTGCTGATCGCGTGCACTACCTCGGCTCCCCCATACCACGACGTTGAACCCGCTGATAAGGTGGGGGTTGCCGCGACACCCCAGCGAGTCCGCGTATTGCTCAACTGGTATGCGGAGCCCGAATTCGGCGGGTATTACCAAGCACTTGCCGAGGGGCTCTATGCGGCGCGCGGCCTGGACGTGACGGTCACCCCCGGCCTGCCGGGAGCGCCGGTGCTAGAGATGGTCGCTGCCGGTCAGGCAGAAGTCGCCGTGTCAGGCGCGGACGACGTCTTGGCCCGCCGAGCGAAAGGCATGGATATCGTTGGTGTTTTCCCAGGGTTTCAACACACGCCTATCGGGCTCATGACGCATACGGGCGGACCCGCGCGTTACGAGGACGTGACCGGAAACGTGGCGATTGAAGCTGGTTCTCCGTTTCAGCGCTTCTTGTGGCAGAAATACGGTTGGGAGGGCAAAGTCAACCCTGTGCCCACCACCGGCTCGATCGGGGCCTTCGCCGCTGATCCCAGTCTGGTGCAGCAGGCATACATCACGTCTGAGCCCTGTCAGGCGAAAGAAGCCGGACTGGTGACGGGCTTCCTCCCGGGCCGAGACGCCGGGTGGGACGCCTACAACAGCCTGGTGGTGGTGCGCGGCGCGGACAAGGAGCTGCCGTGGGTCGCGGACTTTATCGGCGCATCGCGTCTGGGATGGGAGTCCTACCTGAAAGACCCTGCCAAAGCGAACGCTGAGATTGCGAAGATCAATCCGGACATGACTGAGATACGCATGCGCTGTATCGCCGAGGCCCAACGTCCCTTTGTCATCGGCACCGATGGGCTCGGCGTGATGACTGAGGCCCGTTGGGCTGCGACCGCGACCACGCTCGTGTCCGTGGGCCAGGACGTCAAGCCGGACGGGGCCTTCTACGTGCCCAAACCCAGGAGTCCCCTCCCCTGATCCCCAGGTGATGCTCATTCCTCGCGATTGGCACGCTCACTTGCCCAAGGGCAGCCACGCCCGGCCTCGAACGGGCGTCTGGGCAGACAGAACATACTCGACGCGGCGATTCCGCGCTTCATCCACCTGATCTCCCGTCGGGACCGCGAGGCCACTCTCGCCGAAGCCCTGGTAGAAGATCTCCCCTTCAAACCCATGGCTCTGGAACCAACGCGCGATGGAGAGGGCGCGCCGCACCGAAAGCTCCTGGTTGAACGCTGCGTCCCCCACGGTGTCGGTGTAGCCGCCGACATACAAGCGGATCACCACCTCCGCGCCGTATCGGGCCTGCACCTCCTTGACTCGTGTCAGGGCGGCGCTCAACTTCGGCTCCTCGGAGGGGGTCAGATCCGCTTGATTACTGGCGAAGATCGGGTCCTCATGGGGGATGGTGTAGGACCAGGGCGAGAGCTCCAATTCCGACCAGTAACCATCCGCGTCAAACGCCCGGGCGCGGATCTTCAGCACCTCGCCCGACCGCTGCTCCCAAACGACCGGGATGGGTGCACCGGCCGCCGCTGCAGTGGTCGCCTCGCCAAATCCCAATACCTCGCCACCTAAACCGGAGATGGTCAGCTCCACCTTGCTGGCTTTCCGGTCGAGCACCAGGACGAGGCGGTGACCGTCGAGATCGAGGCTCCCCGGCTCGAGCTTCACGACCAACGGAGCGAACATCTGCACCGAAAAACTTAGAGGCACCGTGCCTTCGCTGCCATCGGTGAACGCTCCCGACAAGGTGCCGGTACAGGTGTGTTGGCCGGCGGGAACGTCGATAGCCAGGGACACGGTCGCCCCAAGGGCCGCCGGGCCATGATGCTCCACCATCTTCCCGCCGCAGACGAACTGGATGTCGAGCCGCGATGCCTCGAGGTGGAGATCAACCTGTAAGCCCGGTTTGGAGGAGCCGATCTGCCCGGTCTTCACCACCTTGAGCGTCACCGCGTCCTGCGCCAGAGCTGCCGCGACCCACCACCACATCCTGCCTCCCCACCGCCTACTTCACCCACCGGAGCCCCGCCGCCAAGCGGCTCGCCCAGCCCCTCTACCTCAGGTTATAGCGCCGCCCGCGAAGGAAAACTGGTGCTCAACTCACTTACCGGCCTTGGACTTTCCGACCTGAACCCTGGCGCATGGGCGGGATCCGCCCTGCCCGCGTCGTCGGACGTGATCGACGTGCACAACCCCGCGTCCGGAGCCCTTCTCGGGCGGGTCGCGCTCGCCGACGTGGCCCAGTATGAACGGGTGGTGGCGGAAGCTTGCCGCGTGCAGGCCGAGTGGCGCATGTTCCCGGCACCACGTCGTGGCGAGATCGTCCGGCAGATCGGCGACGCCCTGCGGGCGGTGAAGGTGGAGCTCGGTGAGCTGGTGAGCCTCGAGGTCGGCAAGATCCGCGCCGAAGGCCAGGGCGAGGTGCAGGAGAGCATCGACATCGCCGACTTTTCCGTCGGCCTGTCGCGGCAGCTCTACGGGTTGACGATGCACTCGGAGCGCCCCTCCCACCGGATGTACGAACAATGGCACCCGCTCGGTACCATCGGGGTGATCACCGCCTTCAACTTCCCCAACGCGGTGTGGGCGTGGAACGCCATGCTCGCCGCCGTCTGTGGGGACGCGGTGGTGTGGAAACCTTCGCTCAAGGCGCCGCTCACGGCGATCGCGACCCACGTGGTGGCGGAGCAGGTGTTGGCGAAGCACGGTTGGAGCGGGCTTTTCGGACTGGTCATCGGCCGCGACGCCGGCGTCGGCGAGACGATGATCCGCGACCCCCGGTTGCCGCTGATCTCGGCCACCGGCTCGGTGCGTATGGGTCGCCACGTCGGGCAGGTCGTGGCGGGGCGGCTCGCGCGTAGTCTGCTGGAGCTGGGCGGAAACAACGCGATCATCGTCGAGCCTGACGCCGACCTGGCGCTCGCGACCCGCGCGATCGTGTTCGCGGCGGCCGGCACCGCGGGACAACGCTGCACGACCCTCCGGCGCATTTTCGTACACCGCAGCATCAGCGGCGCCCTCATCCCCAAGCTCGTCGCCGCGTATGGTCAGATCAAGGTTGGGGATCCGCTGGCCGAGGGCGTGCTCATGGGGCCGCTGATCGACGCGGGCGCGGTCGAGGCGTACGAACACGCGATCACGACGGCGCTGGCCCAGGGTGGTGAGCTGCTCGCGGGGGGACGGCGGCTTCACGGTAATTTTGTAGCACCCACGCTGATCCGGGCGGTGCGGGACATGGCGATCTGCCGCGAGGAGACCTTCGCGCCGATCCTCTATGTCGTGGAGTACGACGACCTCGCCGACGCGATCCACATGCAGAACGACGTGCCCCAGGGGCTCTCGAGCTCGATCTTCACCAACTCCTTCCGCTCGGCCGAGCTCTTCTTGTCGGCGAAGGGCAGCGACTGCGGCATCGCCAACGTCAACATCGGCACGTCGGGCGCGGAGATCGGCGGAGCGTTCGGTGGCGAGAAAGAGACAGGTGGAGGCCGTGAATCCGGAAGCGATTCCTGGAAGGCCTACATGCGCCGGCAGACCAACACCCTCAACTACGGCACGGACCTGCCGCTGGCCCAGGGCATCCGGTTCGACGTCGGATGAGCTTGGAAGGCGCACAAAAGGTCGGCATCGTCGCCCTGGTGGCGGCGGCGGTGATCGTCCTGGTCGCGTGGAACAAGCTGCCGATGGTGCGCGACGGGGTGTCGCTGCTCTGGGCGGATCTGCTCAAACAACAGGGCGGGTGAACACGGTTATGCTGCCGGCTGGCGCTGGGAGCCTCGCCGGATGACCATCACCGCACGTACCTCGCTGAAAAGTGAGGGTCGCACCTACGAACTGGACAAGAAGCTCGGCGGGGGCGGCTTTGGGGAGGTGTGGCGGGCGCGCCTGGTAGGCAGCGCGGGCTTCACCAAGACCGTCGCGGTCAAGCTGCTCCATGCTCAGGCCGACGTCCCCGCGGCCGACCGCCGCGAGTACGAACAACGTTTGCGGGACGAGGCGCGCCTTCTCGGCGCGCTCAAACACCGGGCGATCGTGTTCGCGGAGGACCTCGTCGAGCTCGACGGGCGGCCGGCGCTGGTGATGGAGCTGGTTGAAGGCGACGATCTCGAGGGCCTGATGCGGATTGGCCCGGTTCCCCCGCGGGTGATGGCCGAGATCGCCGCCGAGGTCGCGTCGGCGCTGGCGGTCGCGCACGGAGCGCGGGATCCGGTGACCGGCCGGGAGATGGGCCTGGTACACCGGGACATCAAACCTGGGAACATCCGGATCGGGCCGCGGGGCGACGTCAAGGTGCTCGACTTTGGTATCGCTTTCGCCCACTTCGACCGGCGCGAGGCAAAAACACAGTCCAACCTATTTTTTACGCAGGGGTACTATCCTCCGGAGCGGGTGCGGCTGCTCTTCGAGCTGGAGGGAGAGCTACCCCCTGAACAGTCGACGACGGACATCTACGCCCTGGGCGTGGTGATCGCGGAGGCGCTCACTGGGAAGAGGGTGAAGCTCAGTATCGAGGTGGAACGCCATGAAGCCCGCCGTCGTGAGCTGGCGGCCAGCCTTCCTCACCTCGGCGACCTGGTGAGCGAGATGCTCTCCGAAGACCCGGCGGCGCGCCCGACCGCGACAGAGGTCGAAGACCGCCTGGTCGAGCTCGCCGCTACGCTGCCCGGACCAGCCTTACGCCGTTGGGCCCCGGACACCCTGCGGCGCCTGGCGGAGATGTCCGCGGACACCGGCGCGTCAGAGCTGGGGCAGCCGCCGCCGCTCCCGTCCGCACCGAGCCCGGCTCCCGCTTCGCCCGGGAAACAAGCCGCCGCCCCTGACGCGCAGCCTGAACGAGCCGGGCGGCGTGGCGCCGGTCTGTGGCTGGCGGGCGGCGCGATGGGGATCGGCGCCGCAGCGCTCATCCTCGTTTTCGGGGCGGCAGGCGCGGGTTATTACTTCTGGAGTCGTGGCGCGGGAGCTCCCCCGCCCACCGCAGCGACCGCGACCGCGGCGCCCGCGACCGAGACCCGAGCCGGAGGGGCTCCGGAGACCGCGCGCGCCGGACAGACGGCGACCACGATGGTCGCAATTCAGGGGGACGCCGTCGCCGTGACCGCGAAGAACGGGAGCAGCACGGTCCCGCTGCCCGGTCGGTTGGTCCCCGGCACATGGACCGTGAGCGCCACCTTTTCGAACCAGGCGACGTGGTCCGGAGACATCACCGTCTCCGGACCCACCACCATCCGCTGCGGCAGCGGGCGAAGCCTGTGCTGGATCCCCTGATTCCCCGGCGCGTCAAGACCGGACTTCAGGTTAAGTACACCAGAAGGGTCTGGCCGTGATCGTCCTCTTCGCTCTCGCCTTTGCCACCGCGGTGCCGGCGTCGCCCCCGGGCACGGTGTTTCCCGTTGCGCCGTCCGCTCCGCCGGGCGCCCAGGTCCCGCTGTCAACCGATCTGCTCGGCGCGGCGCTCAGCCGGCGCACTCAGGGGGATGTCCCGGGCGCTACCTGGTACTTCGAGCAGTTGAGCCTGAACAGCAAGGTCGACCGGCGCACACGCGCGGCCGCCCAGGTCGCGCTCGGCGTGCTCTACCTGGAGCAGGGTGAACCCGGCCTCGCGAGCGTAGTTTTGGCCAAGGCAAGGTCGGCCGGAACGCCGGTGGCGCCGTGGGCCACATGGTACCAGGCCGTCGCGGAGCTCGAACGGGGCGCCGATCGTTCGGCGGCGAACCTGTGCGTGAGCTACCGAGAGAGCTGGCCCTCCGCGGAGCACGCCGACGAGTGCCTGGTGCTCATCGGAGACGCGCACCTCGCGGGTGGCCGCGGCGGAGCTGCGATATCCGCGTACAAAGCCTGGCTTGACGCACACCCGGACTCTCCTCGCGAGGAGACCTTGCGCCTCCGTATGGCCCTTGCGACCGCCGAAAGCCAGCCGAGCGCGGCGATCCCCAGCCTCGTCTCTCTGGCCCTCTCCCACAGCTACCACTCCACGGGGCTCACCGCAGAGGCGAAGCTTCAGGAGCTTCAACGAAAGGGATTTCCCGCCGCCCTCCCCGCGACGACCAGCGTGGAGTGTCAGGTGGCGACTGAACGACGGCGCTGCGGTTTTGATGCCGATGCCCTCGCGCGCTACGACGCCCTCGCAAAGAGGGCCGAGGACGACCCGGAGATCGCGCGTTGGGTAGAGTCGCAAGAAGACGAGTTTCAGTGGAGCACCCGTCAGTATGCGGCCGTCGCTGCCAACCTGGCGGAACAATACCAGGCGCGCCCCGACCCGGAGCTGGCCTGGCGCCGGTATCGGGCGTTCGCTCGCGGAGGGCTATGGGCCGAGGCCGCCGATCAGCTGCTCGCGGGGAACAAGGCCCACCCTACCTCGGGGCGCTTCCGCACCATCAAGCTTGATCTTGCGCGCGCACAGCTTTTGGCGGGGCGCTACGGTGACGCGCGCGAGACCTGGGACCAGATCGCCAAAGGCGGCGGCGGGCTTGGGAAAGAGGCCCGGTGGCTCGCGGCCTTCTCGGCCTTTCGGGCGGGCGGTGCCCCCGACGCGCTCAAGCGCCTCGACGCCGTCGTCGCCGCGGGGGGCGAGGAGGCGGAGGCCGCGCGCTACTTCCGCGCTCAGGCGCTCGACCAGCTCGGACGTAAGGATGAAGCCGAAAAACAGCGCGCCGAGATCGTCGCGGAAGCGCCGATGTCCTGGTACGCCAGCCTGATCCGCAGCGCCGGGTCCCCAGCTACTGGGAACCACTGGTTGGAGCGGGCAGGACGCTGGCCGGGCCCGCCAGCGGCGACCCTACCAGAGCTCACGCGTGTTGGGCTCAACCCGGTGCCGGTGGCGCTGCCCGCCCCGGGTTCGTCGCGGGGAGACAACGTGGTGGACTGGAGTCTGCTGCGGTGGGGAGCGCTGACCCAGTCCGGGCCCGCGGCTGCGCCTATCCTTTCGCCGGCCGTCACGAGCGCCGTGCCCGCCTACGATCGGCGGCCAGACAGCTACGGCGCCAACTTCCTGGCGGATCCGGCGCGCGCCTACGCCCTCCTCGACGAAATGGGCGAAGAATACGCCGATATCTTTCCGTGGGCCCAGGCCGCGGCCGATCTGGGGCGGGTGGGGATCTACCGGCACTCCAGCGTGCTCGTCGCCCGGGCGTTCGAGGCTTGGGAAGCGGGACAGAGCCGCAACGACAGCCTGGGCGCCCGCTATCGGGCGTGGCAGCCCAGCGTCGCCGAGTGGCGCGCGATCTTCCTCTTGGTGCGCGATGACCACCACGCCACCCGCTTCTCTTGGGGGGCGACCAAGCTGGCCTCGACCGAAGAGGAGCGGATGCAGGCCCTTCGTTCAGTCTACCCGACCGCCCACATCGACGCGATGTACCGCCATGGCGCGGCAAATGACATCGATCCGCTCCTGGCCCTGGGCCTTATGCGCCAGGAGAGTGTCTACCGACAGTGGGCGCTGTCGCCCGTGGGCGCCATGGGGCTGATGCAGGTGATGCCCCGGACAGGCGGCCGCGTGGCCGCGCTGATGGGTGACCCTCACTATTCGCCGTCAGACCTGGATGATCCCTCGGTGAACATCCGCTATGGCGTGTGGTACCTGTCGCAGTTGATGGAGCGATTCGGCGGAGCGTTTCCGTTGGCTGTCGCGAGCTACAACGGTGGCCCGCACAACGTGTCCTCGTGGCTGCGGCCTTGGGGCGAAAACATCCCTATGGACGCCTATGTTGAGCAGATTCCCTACACCGAGACCCGCGACTACGTCAAGAAGGTCACGGGCTACTATGCGACCTATGTCGCGCTTTATGGCCCGCCCGAGGCCCGGGTCGCGGTGCCGCCGCGGGTGTTGAAGGACGATCCGACGGTGATTGACTTCTGAACTTGTAGGGGTCCGCAAGCTCCCCGCCCAAAGGCTAAAAGCTGGCGATGAAGAGTATCGGCATCCTCACCGGCGGCGGCGACGCCCCGGGCCTCAACGCGGTCATCCGCGCGGTCGTCAAGTATGGCGTAGGGCAGAACGGCTGGCGGCTCACGGGCATCGAAGACTCGTTCAACGGGCTATTGTGCCGCCCGTACCGGCTGATGCCGCTGACCCCCACATCGTGTCGCGGCATCCTCCAGCGTGGCGGGACCATCCTCGGCACGACCAACCGGGGCGACCCCTTCGATTTTCCCGGGCCCGAAGGCCGAGTGAATCGGGCGAGCGACGTCAAGGACGCGGTGGACAGCCTCAAGCTCGAAGGCCTCATCGTGGTCGGCGGCGACGGCACCCTACGCATCGCCCGGCGCCTCATGGAAGACTTCGGCGTCGCGGTTCTGGGCGTGCCCAAGACGATCGACAACGATATCGCCGCGACCGACGTCACCTTTGGCTTCGCCTCCGCCGTAGCGTGCGTGTCTGACGCGCTGGACCGGCTTCACGCTACCGCGGAGGCCCACGACCGGGTGCTGATCCTCGAGGTCATGGGGCGGGACGCGGGGTGGATCGCCCTTCACGGAGGGATCGCCGGCGGCGCCGACGTGATCGTGATCCCGGAGATCCCCTGGAGCGGGGAGCGCATCGCGGCCAAGATCAGCGACCGCCGCAAGATCGGCCGCCAGTTTTCGCTCGTGGTTGTCGCGGAGGGCGCCCGCCCCGCTGGGGAGCCAATCGTGCCCGGCAAGGCCGCGGCCCGGGTCGCCCACGAAATTGAGACCCGCCTTCCTGGCACGGACGTCCGTGTCACCGTGCTCGGGCACCTGCAACGCGGCGGCTCGCCCGTTGCCCCAGACCGGGTGCTCGCCACCCGTTATGGCGTAGGAGCGGTCGACCTGGTCGAGGCCGGGCGCTGGGGTGAGATGGTCTGCCTACGCGACGGACGAATCGACGGCGTTCGATTGGAGCTCGCTACCCAACCCCACCCCGTCCGTGTCGACGACCCGCTGATTCACGTCGCCCGCGCTGTCCGTATCGAGCTCGGCGGATGAGGCTCCCTCCGAGCCACCCGCAGCGCCGCGCACACCTCGCGGGGAGCTCTCAGAGGGGGCAGGGGTGAACCTCGCGGACCTGGCGCTTCAGCTCTGGAACTCCGAGGGGGCCGCACGCTACCCTGCGGCGCTAGTGGTGATCGCCTTCGCCGGCTTTGCCGGTGAGGTGCTCGTCCGTACCGGACTCAGGCTGTTGAGTTGGTTCGCCGGTCGGACCGCCACCACCTACGACGACCACGTCATCGCACGCGTCCGCATCCCGCTGCGGGTCCTGCTGGTCCTCGTCAGCTTCCACCTCGGCTTCATCGTGCTGGGTCAGCCGACGCTCGCCCGTTTTGCGCTGGTGGGTGAGTGGCTGCTCTGTATCTTCGTGGTCGTCGAGACGGTCGAGACGCTCCTGGTCGACTACTTCCTCGAAGAGAAGCTGAAACTCCGGATTCCTCCGCTCGTACGCCAACTGATCATCGGCGTCGTCTACGTTGGCACGGCTCTGGCCCTCTTGGGTCACGTATTCGGGGTGGACGTCACCCCGCTGCTCGCGACCACGTCGGTCGCGTCCCTGATCCTCGGGCTCGCGCTCCAGGCTCCTCTATCCAACCTTTTTGCTGGACTGGTGCTGCACCTCGACCGCACGGTCGCCGAGGGCCAGTGGATCCTGGTGGCGGGCCGGGAGGGACGGGTCGTACACCTCGGCTGGCGTACCACCCGGCTGATCACCCTGTCGGACGACGAGCTCATCCTCCCGAACAACCTCATGATGAGCGCCGAGATCCAGAACTTCAGCGAGCCCGCGCGCCGCACGGCAAGGAACATCGACCTGCCGGTCGCTTATGACGTGGCCCCAGAGGACGTGTTGACCTGGGTCAACGACGAGCTGTCCCGAATCCCGAGGGTGCTGATGGAACCCGCGCCGCGCGCGTGGCTCACCAGCTTCGAGCCGGGCTTCCAGCACTATACCCTCAAGTTCTGGATCGAAGACTTCCGCTTCCACGACGATCTGGAGAGCGACGTCCGCAAGGCGCTCTGGCTACGCTTTCGTAAAGAAGGACGCCCGCTTCGGCACCCTCACCCCCTGGTGATCGAGCCCAACCGCTGACCCCGTCAGGGTACGGGTAGGGGCTCGCAGGTGAACACATAGGCGTCCGTGGTTGCCATACACGCCTTGTCCGACGGGCACGCGCCGGTCAGGCAGTCGCAAGCAGGATCATCGGGACAGTCGGGGGTGGCCACGCAGCGCGCGCGCGGCGCAGGGGCAACGTCGTCACAGCAGCAGGGATATCCGATACCCCCGCACTTGGTTGCGGTGGTTCCCTCCGGACATACCTGCCCTTCGAGCAGCTCCGTACAGTGCGGCTCGAACTGCTCCAACACACACGCGGCGCCGCGCTCACACACGAGGGTCTCGCCGCACACCACCGAAGGCGCCGGACTGTCCACCGGGCGGCTGTGTTTCGCGGCTGCCGGGCTGTCAGCGCCGTCTCCCGAACAGGAGATCAATAGGAACAACCATGGCCATCGAGTCATCGGCGCGCCGCGGGCCGGCGTGGTCCGGAGGACGCCTCCAGAGGTCGGCAGCTACAGCGATCAGCGGGCCTCACGTCCCAGAGCACCTGCTCCACATGGGCTCCGCACCCCGAAAACCCTGGTTTTTGGCATCGTTCACAGGTGATCCGCACACACATCCCCACCTTCCTCGGCGCGCCACGCCCTGTTCGGCTACGCTCCGCCGATGTACCTCCTCTTGCTCGCCTGTGTCCACCGTGGCGAGGTAGCGACGGCCGTAGAAGGCACCCCGGCGCCGCTCGGAGCCCAGTTCTTGCCGGGGATCCGTGACGTCGCCTGCGACGCAGAACGGTGCCTGGCCCTGATGCACGACGGCACCCTCGCGGACCTCATGGCGGGGGGGACGCGGGTCCCGGACACCCGCTTCCCCAACACGTCGGTGCTCCGCCACGAGGCAGCTGGCTGGCAGCTCCAACAGGATGAGTCCTGCGAAGGAGCGTCTCAGCAGCTCTCCCTGGATCCGCCGACCCTGGGCGCTCCTCTCGCCTGCGTGCCTCTCCCGCCGCTCGTCGGCGCAAATGATGACCTGGAACAAGCAAGTAAAAACCTGGCGAATGCCTGGAATCACAGCCGCCGACAAGGCTGGCGCACCGGCTTTGAGCGCCTCGCGCCGCTGGCCGACGGCGTCGTGCTGCTGTTCATGCCCGGACCCGAGTCAGGCACGCTCGCGCGGCTGGGCGGAGCGCCGAAGATGATCCGGGTGGCCACTCGGAGCCCCGACGTACGATTTCCGGGCGCGCTCGCGACGCACCCGACCGGCCAGGAGGTCTATCTGGTGAGCTGGCCCTCCCCAAAAATCTCAGCCTTGGACCCCGTGAGTCTGGAGCAGCGCTGGTGGGTGATGGTGGAGGGCGCTGCTCAGGGCCTGTTCCTGGATCCCAGCGGGCGCTGGCTCGTCGTGGGGCGGGGGCCTCCGGTCACCGATCGGCTCCTGGACTGGGAGCTGCCTGCTCTTGGTGAGGGGCAAGCCGCCGAAGCCGGCGCCGATCCCTACCGCGACGAGGTCCTGCGGACCATGCCACGACCGCCGATGGAGGGCGCGGTGGTGATCGACATTTCGAGCCAGAAAGTCGCCGCCGACCTGCCTGGGAGCTGGCGTCGCCTGGTCCCGGCGCCGGGCGGTCGGGTGTTGGTCGCTACGAACACGGCCTACAGCTTTCTCGGACCCTGACCCTGCGACGGGTTAGTCCCGGCGCGAAGGAGCGCGCTTGGCCACGTCCGTCCTCCACCCCGAAGATCTCGAACGGCTGGGCGCCGAGCTCGCCGCGGCCGGGTTCGACCAGCACCGCGACGCCCTGCTCGCCTCCCTACGCCCAGGCACGCGCGCCAAGTTCCGCGTGGTTCCCGAAGCTGAGTCGCCGGTGGCCCACGACCTCGCCTACCTCGACCGCCACCCCACGATGCGGGACCACGAGCCGACGCTGGGCACCTGGCTGGAGGGCGCGATCCAACACGCAGAGGCTGTGGACCTGATCCAGCGCCTCGAAGCCGCATTGCTGCTCGTGCGTCAGCTCCGGGCGGACCCTCCACCCTCGGGTGTCCCGGAGCTCACCCAGGCGCCACGCCCGCCGGACGAGCTCTTCAGCCAGCTTGAAGCAGAACTTCACGACCCGATGTTTCGGCCGCGGCTCGACGCCATCCACCAGGGCCTCGACCGCGCCGACGCCGTGGTGCGCATCCGGGCCGGTACCGCCCGAGGAACGGGCTTTCTGGTCGAGGGCTCCAGGGTGATCTTCGGCGCTCACCTGGCCACCCAGGCCGCCTCCCGCGAGGAGGCCGTCGCCGAGTTCTTCTACGAGGACGACCTGTTCGGCGTCGCCACCGCCCCAGTGGCCCTGCGACTCGACGCGAACGGCGTAGCTGCGGCCTCGGTAGAAGGACTGGTTTCGGTACGCCTCGCCCTGGGTCCGCCCGAGGGGGTGCAAGCACTTGAACTCCAGCCCCCGCCGGAGCTCGGAGCTTCGGTCCACCTCGTGGGCCATCCGAGCGGCGGGGCGCGACGGATCACGCTCGGGCGGTACCGGCTTTACTCAGCCACCGCGAACGCGCTCCACCTCGTAGGCGACGACGACCGCGTAGCGGCCGGGGGGCCGGTCTTCGACCAGGACTGGCGCGTCATCGGCGTTCAACGTTCCGTACGCACTGAAACCGTCGGAGGCCGGAGGTGGCAGCTGATAGAGGCGACCCCCGCCGGGCGCTTGGGGCCGTTACTCCGCTAAGCGCATCTTCAACCTGACTTCATCACGTCGGAGCCACGCGGACGCTCGCCAGGAGAGGCGGGCTCAGAGCGGCGGCCCCTCGGTCGCGAGGGCCTGGGCTTGTGCTTCGCCGCGCTCACGAAGTCGCGTCCGGAGCCCCTCGTCCGGCGTCGGGGGCACCGCAGCGAGCACATGCACCACCACGGGCCCCGACCCGTCGTCGTCCACCATCGCCATGTGGCTCAACGAGGTGCCCGTCGCGAGCTCACCTTCAAACACGGCCCGCAGCGCGTCTCCGACATCCCGGTCCTCCGGGGTGCGGTAGACGGCGATACACGGAAACTCGGCACAATCGACCTCAACCAATTCGGCACCCTCCACCTCGGCCGCCGCGTCGGCGGCGAGCTGCCGGAAAGGCGCCGCGGCGAGCCCGGGGGGGACCAGTTCGGGCCAGGGTATCGGCGACACCGCGCCTGGCGACCCCGCGCCGGGAGCCGCCACACGCTCCAACGCAGCGACCCGCTCGCTCATACGCTGATTCTCCTGCCGGAGCGCCTCCACCTCCGAAGGTGCAGCGCCGCCCTCCCCCGGGGACGGCTCGCGCTGCGGAACAGGGTATGAAGATCCAGCAGAAACCACATTTTCGGCACCGCCATTCGTGACGAGGGCTTCGCCGTGCTCGACGACCAGGGTCAACGCGGCGCCCGCGGCAAAAGCGATCAGGTGGGAACGGTACATCTCTCTCTCCTGCCCCGATACACGTTCGGCAGGGTCCGAAGGTTCCAACCGGGCTCGTCCTCGGACATCAACCCTCAGGTCATCTAGGATGAATGTACTGTTTTCGATGACGATCCCGTCGGCCCCGGCACGAACTGCCGAAGGCGCGGTCCACACGCCCCGGGCGGCAAGAACCAGCACCATGCCGAGCACCAGCATCCAAGGCAACACCCGCGCGCCTTGCTCCCACAGGAGCAGGGTCGAGAGCGCGCGCGGCCGCGTCCGGGCCCGCGCTACGATCGCGGGGACACGCACCGCGGTTGGGGGCAGGTCCTCGTCGTCGGGGCTCCTCAACGTCGCGTCCATCATCAGCACGGCCGCGTCGAGGCCGGGCGGTGGAGGTGTCGTCGCCAGCGCGCGCAGGCGCCGGTCCAGGCGGACCAGTCGCCGATGTTCCTCCATCAACGCCGGCTCATCGTTCATCCGTCGGCGGAGTTCGGCCGCGGCGTCAGCGCCGAGATCGCCCGCGGCCATCCTCGAGAGTTGTTCGCGGTCCGCCTGGGTCATCCTCCCTCCGTGAGCAGGCCCAGGAGCTCGGCGCGCGCGCGGTGAAGCCGCGACTTGATCGTGCCCAGCGGCGTCCCCTCGCTGGCTGCGATCGCCTCCAGACTGAGGCCGTGAAGGTGGTGCAGCACGAGCACCCGGCGACGCGCAGGCGGGAGTCGCAAAAGCGCCGCCTCGAGGGCCGCCTCGTTCTCACCCGCCACCGACTCGCCGTAGCTCTCGTTTGCGGGGAGGAGCGCCTCGTCGAAGGGCTCAGTCGGGCGCCGACGCCGAAAACGATCCACGAGATGGTTGTGGGCGACGGTCATCATCCACGTGTTCAGCCGAGCGGCCCCTTCTGCCCGAAAACGTGGGAGCCCCTTCAGCACTTTTTCCCAACACTCCTGGTAGGCGTCCTCGGGCTCCGGGTCGAGGCGGCGGCAGAGCGACCACAACAGCGGTCCGTGTCGCTGCACCAGGGCGCGGCGCGCGAGCGGGTCGCCTTCGACAGCCCGCCGAACCAGGCGCTCCTCGTCGTCGCGCGTGCCGATCATGCGCAATGCTAACCGGAAATCATCGAAGGCCGCCGCACCCGGGGCAGGCCCGGGAGCGGACCCGCCAGGGCTAGTGGTTCTGCGCCAACTTTGACGGTTGACCTCACGACGGCCGGACTCCATGATGCGCTATGCGCGCCCCACCCGTGAAGACGACACCCGCGTGATCGGGCTCCTGTTCATAGGCTGGGCCAGCGGCGCCACCCCCGTCCTCCTCCCGCCCGGTGAGGTCATCGGCGTGTGGCAAGAGCCCCT
This sequence comes from Deltaproteobacteria bacterium, assembly GCA_947486185.1. Lineage (GTDB taxonomy): Bacteria > Myxococcota_A > UBA796 > UBA796 > SXON01 > CANKTH01. The sequence continues at coordinate 8,660 of CANKTH010000020.1, read as the reverse complement.
CGCCGCCGCCGATCTCCGTTCCGTCGCGCAGCTCCCGACCCATGGGGCGTCGGTGCGTATCGTTGGGGGAAGCACCTGGACCGTCGAGGTCCACGACGCACGGGGCGCGGTACGAGTGGTCTCGGCACGACAGCCCATCACCCAGGGAGATCGTGAAGATATCGCCTGGCTGGTGTCGAGCCTCCTCCAACCCACCGGCACGGTGACCGGGTGGGCCCCGCGCGCAGCCTACCCGCGTGCCCCCCAGCCGACGCCGCCGCCGCCGTCCCCCAGCCGGCCGCCCGCCGCCACGTCGCGCCCGGCCACCGGGGTCTCGTTGGCTCGCCCAACCCCCGCCGACCCGACAGCCCAACCCACCCGAGGAGTCCCCAGCTCGATCGAGCAAAATTTGGCTGTAAACACGCCAGGCTCCGATGCAGAGTTGCCTGGGTCTGCTCTGGCAGGCGCCTACGGCGTCGCCGCTCCCGAGCCCGCCCTCGATCCCGACTCGGTCACGGCGCAGCAGCCTCCGACGTCAACCTCGTTCGATGCGGCGCGCGCGGACACGGAGGTGGCGGCAGCGATGGGCACAGAGATGGTGACCCGGGACACGACTGCCGCAGACACAGCTCCAACGGACACCGATACAAAGAGCCCGGCCGCCACGGACACAGCTGCAACGGACACCGCCGCGGATGACACAACCATGAACGCCGAGCTCGAAGCGGCGCAGACCGGAGCTTGGATAAGTGGGGGTGCCGGTGTGTTTTTCAGGACGGGTGCAGATCCTGGGCCGGCGATCTGGATGGCCGGCGGCGGCCATATGGGGCAATGGCTGCTCGTGGGTGGCACCTTGGGCTTCGCGGGGCCGGTTGCACTGAGCAGTCTCGGGGCAGATCCTGCGTATGATGGGTGGGAGCTCGGCGGAGTGGTCGAGCTGGTGCCGGAGGCGCCCCTCTCGGTGGGGCTGGGTAGCGGGGTCACCCTGTTGCGGTTCTACTCCGGTAAAACGGAGGTTGCCCGAGTGCGGCGGCCGGGCGCCTCGCTGTCGATGGGCGGCATGTTCACAGCAGGTCGTGTGACACTGTCCCCAACGCTGAGAGTGGGCATCGAGGTCGGCCCGGTCGGGCTCGCGGTGAGCGGGAATCCCACGGAGCCGCTCGGCTCATGGACGGTTCGCACGGGTCTTCTCGTCCGACGCGAGTGAACGGCGCCGCGCGCGCCTTGATCACACCAACGATTGACTCAGCCGCCTCTTCACGTTGGCAGCGAAACGCGGTAGGATGGCGCATGGCGTTCCTGCCCGAGCGAGACCCCACGACCCGCGATCGTGCAGCTGCCCTGCGCGAGGCTAACGACTCCCGTGTCATTCGGGAGTGGATGCCGGTGGTTCTGCGCTGGTGCAGTCGCCTCGGCTCCCCGGGCATCGACCCCGAAGACGTCGCCCACGACGTCTTCATCGTGGCCCTGCGTCACCAGGACCACATCTCGGACGAGAACCGCGCCGGCTGGCTCTTTGGCGTCACGCGGCGTGTGCTCGCGCAGCATCGGCGGCGAGCCTGGTTCAGACGTTGGATACCGGGCGCGAGGGTCGAAGCCACCGACCCTTCGGGCCCCGACAGGGCCTACACGGTCAACGAGACCGCGCGGCGGGTCCAGCTCGCGCTGCTCCAGTTGCCCGAGCGCGAGCGCGAGGTGCTGGTGCTCTGTGTCTTGGAGGAGCGCCCCGACTCCGAAGTGGCCAGCATGCTGGGTATTCCTATCGGCACGGTCAAGAGCCGGCTCCGCCGCGCCCGCGCCGCGTTCCTGAGCGTCGCCTCAGAACTCGGCCTCCAGAGCCTGGGCCGAGGTGCCGAATGATCGGCGTTTATATACAAAAGCTTCGCGACTGGCTGCGTCCGCGCGGCGACGAGTCCGAGGTAGACGACGCGGAGGAGAATCGCCTGGTCCGTCGCCTGCTGCTGGCCCTCCCCGAAGCCCGGGGTGGCGCTGTACAGCGGCTTCACCTTCGGCTCCGCGCACCCAACCGCCAACCCAGCCGGCTGCCGGTGCTCCTCGGCGCCCTGGCGGTGTCCATCGCCGCGTTGGCGGTGCATTATCGCGGCGAGCTCCCAATCGAGGACTCGCTCGTGAGCGAGGAGACCTGGGCGGTGCTGGAGCCCACGAGAGAGGTCACGCTGAGCTTTCGTGGCACGGGCAACATCGAGGGCACACGGGACGAGCCGCGCGTGAGCTGGACCTCGGGCGTCCTCCACGTCGATGTCAGTCCCAACCAGGGCGTACGGCTCGAAGTAGAGACGCGAGAGGCCGTCGTTCGGGTGATTGGCACTTCATTTTCGGTGGTGCGCGACGCTCTTGGGACCCGCGTCGAGGTTCGCCACGGCCTCGTGTCCGTGACCTGCACACAATCCGCCCCGGTGCACTTGGGTGTCGGCGAAGAGACGGTGTGCCTCCCAGCGTCGCCCGCGGGTCTGCTCGCCCGGGCCCGGCGGCTCCAGCGGTCTGGTGAGCCGCCGACTGTGGTGCTGGAAGCTATCGATCTCGGCCTTCGCGCGGGGGGTGTGGGCGCGGTGCGCTCGGAGTTGCTCGCCGCCCGGGTGGAGGCCTTGGTTCAAGCTGGCGAACCCGATCTGGCTGCGGCGGCGGCAGAAGCGCTGCTCAGCGAGGGCACCCACCGGCGCGATGAGCTCTTACGTACGCTCGCCGGCCTGAAGCTGATCGACAGCTGCGCCGACGCGTTCCCCTACCTCATGGCCCTCGCGGCCGAGCCCACCGCGACCGACGACGACCGGATCCAGCTCGCCCGATGTTCGGCGCCGAACTGAGCGCCAGCCGGGGCCGGTACCCACGGCCACCCACCCCGTGCGTTCTCCTTCTCGCGTGCGGATGTGACCCGGTGGAGGTTCGTTTTCCGGGTTCGACGGACGCGCTGGCCCTCTCTCCAGCGGAGCTCACCGCGGTGACCTTCGTCGCCCGTGTCACTGAGCTCAGCGTCCAGGTCGAGAACCGCTCGGACGCCGCGATCGACGTCGTGGCGACCGGCGAGAACGACGGGATCGGGCTTCTACCGTCCAGTTTTGTGCTGCCCCCGGGCGCCGTCACCGAGGTCGCCGTGTACGTCACCGCGAACGCGCCCGGCGACCACCGCGCCCAGGTGGGTGTCCGCGACCGCTACGGCACGGCCCGAGCCCACGTCTCCTTGCTCATCCGCGCGGAGCTCGATTCGGACCACGACGGCCACGGGAGCCTCGCTACCGGGGGGGACGACTGTGACGATCAGGACCCCGACGTGCAGCCCGGTGCCGTGGAGCGCTGGTACGACGGGATCGACCAGGACTGTCTCGGAGACGACGATCAGGATCAGGACGCCGACGGCGTAGCTTACGGCACCGACTGTGACGACACGGACCCCGCGAGCGCGGGCCCCTCACCCGAGACCTGGAACGGCCTCGACGACGACTGTGATGGCGAGGCCGATGAGCTCGGGGCGGCGGACGAGGCGTTGAGCGTGCTCTACGGGGATGTGCCGGGCGCGGGAATCGGACAGGCGCTGGTAGCGGACGGCGGCGGCATCTTCGTCGCCGACTCCCTTGGGCTTTCCTGGGTACGCTGGGGGGTGGGCGGCCCCCTGACCACCGTCCGCAGCGCCTGGCTCAGCTACGACGGACTCCCGGAGCCGGCCCAGCGCGCCAACCTCCTGGGCACCAGCGGCCCCGACCTGGCCGTGCTCGTCGCCGAAGGGCGCCAGCAGGCGGTGTGGATCGTGGCGGCGGACGACCTCTCGCGAAGCGGACCGCTCGCGGATCGGTGGAGCTCCCGGATTGATCTTCGAGCGATGGGCGAGGTGACCAGCATCGCCACCGCCGATCTCGACAGCGACGGGGTCTACGAAGTGCTCGTGGGAGCCCCCGATTCGATGTGGGGCGTCGGCGCGGTCGGGGTCTCGAGCGCGGTCGCCGACGAGCTGCCGCTCTTATGGGGGGGCGATCTCGACCGTGAGCTGGGAACCCGGCTCACCTGCGCCGACGTCGACCAGGACGGGCACGAGGACCTGCTGGTCAGCGCGCCCGGGAATCGCGAACGAGCGCGCAACTCCGGCGCGATCTACCTCGTCTCGGGGGGTACTGCCCTCCCGACCGGCAGCATCGACGACGTAGCCGAGTTCGTCGTGCTGGGTGAGGCCTCCGACAGCGAGCTGGGTAATGACCCGATCCCCGCTCCGGGGGACGTCAACACCGACGGGCGCCTCGACATCCTGGTCGGCCACCCGCGCTCCGGCCGCGTCGCCGCCTGGACCGGACCGCTCCTCGGCGTCGTCGAACTGGAGGACCTCCTGACCGTGTGGGATGAGGCCGGCGCGGGAGGCGCAATCCTGAGCGACCTGGACGGCGACCTGGACGGGGTCAACGACCTTTTTGTCGGCATTCCCGGTGCCGATACCGTGCGACTCATCCCAGCAGGCGCCGGAGCCTCCCTCACAGCCGCTCGACTCCTAGGTCCCGCAGGCTCCGAATTCGGCTCAGTGCTGAGGAGCGCCAACGCCGCAGACGAGCCGCGCCGACTCCTTGTCATCGGCGCCCCGTCCGCATCGTCGTGGGCCGAAGGCGGCGGCGCCGTGTACACCTATCGAGGTATGCAGCCGCCCTGACGCCCGGTTTGCCTCCACGACCGGATCCGGTCATGTTGCCGCAGAGGTCACGATGCAGAGCACCGAACGTCACGTCGAGGTGGACGTGAAGCCCGAGTTTCTCCCCGATGAGTCCGATCCGATGCGGGGTATGTGGATGTACGCCTACCATGTCCGCATCACCAACCGCGGAAAGGAGACGGTGCAGCTCCGTAACCGCCACTGGATCATCACCGACGCGAACGGCCGCACGGAGGAGGTCAGGGGCCCCGGGGTCGTCGGCCAGCAGCCCGTGCTACGCCCAGGAGAACATTTTGAGTATACGTCTGGCTGCCCGCTCCCGACCGCGATGGGCACGATGCACGGGACCTACGAGATGGTGACATCAACGGGCGAGCGTTTCGACGCTCCGATCCCACCGTTCACCCTCGCGGAGCCGTACTCGGTAAATTGAGCGGGTCGGGGGGTCTGTTGGGCGGGTTGCTGATCCCGCCACGCCCACACCCCACCGCCGTCAGGGGGACGCGCCCGCCGCGGCCGCCGCGCGGGCAGCTACCAGCCCGAGCTCCTCCGCGGTGCTCGCGCGCTCCTGAGCGAGGAGCAGAAGCGCGCTTACCTCGCGGGGATCGTCGCTGCAGTCGGCGAGCATCAGGAGGTCCGCCGCCAGCGCCTCAGGCCGTGCAAGCGGACGCAGGTAGGCGGCGGCGCGCGAACATCCGCTGCTGTCCATCGCCACCACCGCCGCGAAGCGGAGGACCTCATCCCGGCGGTAGTTGTCCCGGGCGTCCAGGTAGCGGTCGGCATCGGCCAACGCCTGGACCGGGTCGCCCGATTCGGCCAACGCCTGCATCCGGAGGAGGAGGAGCTCATTTCGTACCGGCGAAGTATCCGTTTGGCCGGTGAGGCCAAGATCGACGGTCGAGAGCACGACGTCGATCGGAGCCCCGTGGTCCCGGAGCGCCGCCGCGCGCGCGAGCAGTCCCGCCGCGCTCGTCGGCAGGCACAAGGTGGCCTCGTTGGCCTCCAACAGGTTCGGTTCTCGGCCCGCGCATGTCACCTCGACCGTGCCGTGAGCAACGGCGACCCGGGTGCCGAGCGCGTCGCGCTGCACCGTGAAGCCGGTGCCGATGACCCGGACGGTAGCCTCCCGCGTCGTCACGTCGAGCTTGACGCCACGGTCAGGCTCCACTTCGACGGTGAGGGTGCCCGCCTCCCAACGGATGTGCGGCTCCCGCTCCGTGCCGTGAATCTGCCCTTTGCCGGCAAAGCGCACCCCAACGTCGCGGCTGATCGCGAGCAGCTCGGGCGCCCCGCCCCCCTCCAACGACCGCTCCGAAATCGGCGCCTCACGCGCGAAACCCCACCAGCCGGCGCCCATTCCCAGCGGCACCAGCACGGCCATCCACGGCCGGAGCGGGCCACGCCGCGAGTGGCGGCGGCGCTCTTCGATCCGCCCGCGCAGCCGGCCGACCCGTTCCTGGTCAGGTTCGGTCTCACCGCGGTAGGTGCTAATCCAGTCCATCCCCCGCCTCCGAACGTACAAGGCTCAAGCGGGCGGGCACCTGGTCCGGACCCAGCCGTAGGCGCTCGGCTTCGCGACGCATCCGCGCGCGCGCTAGCCGGAGCCGGCTCTTGACCGTGCCGACCGGCACGTCCACCATCGCGGCGACCTCAACGTCCGTCCGATCCTCCACATCGCAGAGCACCAGCACCTCACGCTGCTCCTCCGGGAGCAGGTCAAGCGCCGCCTGGACCTGCCGGCTGATCTCCGACATCTCCGCCCGCTCCGCCGGACCTGCCGCGGAGTCGTTGGTGTCCGCGACGACCCCGGGTACCCAGCGCCGCAGCCAGGCTCGCCGCCGATGGGCAGCCAGCACACGCCGCGTGACCCCGAAAATCCAAGCGTCAAAGCTGTTGAGATTCCGAATTCCATCAAAGCGATCGAGCACACGCACGAACACGTCGGCTGCGGCGTCGTCCGCGTCCACCCCGCGCCCGCCCAGCCGCTGGCACCAGCGCAGGACCACCGGTAGCCACTGGGTGCAGAGCGCATCCAAGGCACGTCCGTCCCCTGCGCGCGCCGCGAGCAGCAGATCGGACCGGACCGCGGGGGTTGCCATCTTGCCTCCCACCCCGGCCCTGGCACCGCCGCCGGGGGAACCGGCGCCGCGTCACTCCAGGGCGAGGACCTCTTGATGGTACACCGAAATGTAAACGGCGACACGAACGCCAGACAATTCTTCAAGGGCGACCGGCGCAGGCACCCAGAGGCGTTCGCGCGGCTCCAGGCCGACTCGTAAGGAAGGAACCGCAAATAGAGACTGTTGAAGCTTGATCGGGCGGGCAACGTCGAGCGCGAGCATGCCGTCCCACGCGCCCGTCGCGGCCCCGTCCGGGGCCGACCAGGACCACCACGTCCCGCCAAACGCCGCGCCCAACCGAAAATCGCCGAGCGGCGCGCGCCCCAGCACATAGAGGTCATCGCCTTGAACGTGGGCGACGCCGCCCTCGACGGGGCTCCCGAAGTGGACCGCCGCCCCGGCGCCGAGCTGCACACCCGCGAGGAGACGAAAGCCAAATTCGAAAGCGAATGAGCCTGTTGAATCGACGCCCGGCCGCATCAGGAGGCCGCCGCCGGCCGAAACCCAGGTGCCCCACGTGTCGGCCGGCGTAGCGTCCGGCTCCACCGTGATCACCAGCGAGCTCCCGTCGGGTCCTGCGCTCAGCAGCCGAGGCCGAGGACCCGCCCCTTCGGGGGCAGGTGCCGAGGCCGAGGCGGCGTCGGGAGCGGGCCTGCCGGCCAAATCCACCCCGGCAGGCGGGGTGGAATCGGGGACCATCGCAGGCGTTCGGCTGGCGCCCACGGGAGGCAGCGCAACGGGGCCCGCGACGGAGGTGTCGGCGACGACCGCGGGGTCGATGCCGGCGGGGGGGTCGGTGACGGCGACGGGGTCGGCGACGGGCGAAGCCAGGGCAGGAGGTATTGTCGGCGCGGGAGGGCTCACCGGAGCGGCGGCGACCGGCGCGGTGACGACCGGCGCGCTGACGACGGACGAAGCGGCCGCAGCGGGGGCCGGGTTCGCCGCCCCGCCGGCGGGGACGGCGGGTGGGCGAGGAACCGGAGGGGCGGGCCGGGACTCGACGGGAGGCGTCGCGGGAGGCGTCGCGGGAGGCGCATTCAGCGCCACAACCGGAGCCGGAGGCAGCCGCGGGGTCGAGTGCTCCTTTCGCGCTACCGGCCGGAGCATCGCGGTCGCCAGCCACGCCAGATCTTCGCGGGCCCTCGGGTTCGTAGGCGGAGGCAAGACCGCGGCGTGGCGCGCGCCACTTCGATCACACACCTCCACACGCCAACCTGTCGTCTCCGCCGTCACCCGAACCGAAGGGCAATCCGTTGAGGAGCCGAGGCTCAATCCGGCGAGCTCGAGCGCCGCCTCCCAGTCTGCCGGCTCCTCGCCGGCAGGCAACTCGATCGGAACCGCGAGGGCTACCGGGAGGAGAAACGCCAGCATCAGACGGGCGCCGGTCTGCCGGAAGGCGACAGGCTGAGGCTCACGTTCCCGGCGTCCGACGCCCGAATATGCCGCTCGGGTCCTTGTAGATTGTCCAGAAGGTAGCGACCGCCATCACCGTGCCGACCGGGAAGTTGGTGGCCTGCATGAACGCCACGAGCGCGATGCCGACGACAGCCCAGCGATGCCCGCGCCCGAGGCAGATCGCGACGACGATCCCGGCGAGGCTGATCAGCGCGATCAGGCCGCCGACCCCCAGTCCAAAGCCCCCGAACAACAACCCGAGCCACGCCGGCGCGGGTTCGCCCGTGTTGCTGTCGGGAAGCACCGTCACGAGGCCGCCGATGCCCGCAAAAAAGAAGCCGGCAAACAGCCCGATGAGCACGCCGAGGCCCGACCATAAACCCCAGAGGAGGGCGATCAATGCGTAGTGGTCCGCGGAGGCCCGGCTCCGCTCAACCTCCAAGCCACACCCCCAACACGCTGCTCGCTTCCCACACGCCGACCCCGAGCCCCACCAGCACCACCGGCCACACCACCGC